>JASHYE010000238.1 GCA_030043155.1 Candidatus Acidiferrales bacterium
CCGGACCATCGCGGCAGCGGCATTGGACGGCAGCTAATCGAGCACGTTTTCGCAGCCGCGCGTAACGTGGGCTGCGCGAAAGTTTATTGGCTCACTCACGAAACAAACGCCAAGGCCATGCTGCTCTACGACCGCATCGCCCAGCGCACTGGCTTCATTCATTACGAAAAGATGCTGACGTAACGCGCGCCGGCGCAGCCATATTTTCGGCTCTAAGAAGCTCCTGTTGCGCGCTGGCCCTCGAGTTTCGCGTTCAGGGTGATTTCGGCCTTCAGCAGCTTCGAAACGGGGCACCCTGCTTTCGCCGCTTCTGTTGCTTTCTCAAAAGCCGCTTTGTCGGCGTTCGGAATGCGCGCCGTCAAATCCAGGTGAATTTTTGTGATCGCAAATCCATCGCCCTGTTTTTCAAGCGTCACCGAGGCTGTGGTCTCCAGACTCTCGGCCGTGATTCCCGCATTTCCGAGTTGCGCCGAAAGCGCCATCGTAAAGCATCCCGCGTGCGCGGCGGCAATCAGCTCTTCAGGATTCGTTCCGCGTTCATTTTCAAAGCGCGTCTTGAAGGAATATGGCGCCTTCGACAAAACGCCGCTTTCCGTGGAAATTGTTCCTTTTCCTTCTTTCAGTGAACCGTTCCAGACTGCCGTCGCTTTTCGTGCCATGCCAGCCTCCGTGGAGTGAATTGAATCGCGTGGGCACAGACAGTGTACGGCGTTGCGCCAATCGCCTGCAAATGGAGTTGCGGTTGGTTCGGCTTGCACGCCGGGTATAAATGGCTGAGCCTCAATTCTTGCCGCGATCAACATACCTTAAAAAGCTGAAACGCATTTTAGAGTATTTCCGCCTTTCTACCCTTCCCGAATGCCTGAAACAAACGTTTCTGCATAGGGGTGCGGTCAATATATTTGCATTGACAAATATTGTACACGCAAGTACAATGATTGTATGGGTGCGTCACGGTCCCGTACGGATTTCGATTCACTCTTTCCAGGGCGAGTTCTGTTCGGTCGCGTCCGCAATGCGATTCGGGCGGCGCATGACGAAGCGCTGGCTCCATTCGGTGTGACGACGAGTCAGGGTGAGGCTTTGGTGAGCTGCATGCTCGGCGAAGCGAACACGCCCGCCGAATTGGCCAGATTCACCGATTTGGATATTTCCAGTATCAGCCGCATGCTGGATCGGCTGGAAAACAAAGGCTTGGTGAGGCGTTCGCGAACGGGAAAGGACCGCCGCCAGGTCATCGTGAAGATAACGGCAAAGGGCCGCGCGCTGGTAAAAAAAGCGGTGCCTGTCGCCGCGCGCGTAGCGGCAGACGCATGGCGCAATGTTTCAGAACAGGAGAGGCAAACTGTCCGCAATATTGTTTCTAAGATCCTCGGGAACCTCGGCCATCTTCAAAAATCTTAAGCTTCATCTGCCATCGGCAGGGAGGAACCATCTGTTGCAATGGCGTCGGAAAAAGTGCAAGAGAACTATCAATACTATCGAAATAAGCTGAGTCATGTTCTCAGACATGTGCGCATATATAGCCACGAACTGACGGAACACGCGACGGTGATTTACAGCCGCATGGAACTCGCGCTGGAAGAGGTCATGGAAGATAGTCCGCTTTATGTGCACCTCAAAGGCATCCATGAATCCGCCAAGCAAGTTGCTTCGCTAAGCGAGAAACTTCGCGACCTCGGGAAAAACTGAACAGATCAAGCTCAGCAGAGCCGGATCAAACGTGAATCGCGGCGGGCGGATTTGCGCCCGGATGAGACTGGCCGCAGGTGTCACCGCACCGGAAACTCTGCTAAAAAGGAGAATGTGCATTGGGAAGTCCTGTGAAGCTCGCACTCATTGGCACGCACGGCGCAGGTAAAACAACTATCGCGTATGAAATTTGCTCGCTGCTTAAGCGTTCGAGACAAAACGTGGAACTGGTGCGGGAAGTTGCCCGGCGTTCGCCCTTTCCCGTGAACGCAAACACAACGCTCGAAGGGCAACTCTGGATCCTGCACACGCAAATCGCGGCCGAGTTGGAAGCCGCAAACAGCGCGCCGAATGTCGTTTGCGACCGCTCCGTTCTCGACAATTATTGCTACCTGGTGAATAAATTCGGCCGCCAGCCGGAATTGGAGGGGTGGCTTCTCTGGTGGATGAAGACCTACGATTTGCTTGTGGGGATTAGTCCTTTTGCAGAGCCGATCATTCGCGATGGTTTCCGCTCGGAAGACGGATCGTTTCAACGCCGCATTGATGAGTTGCTAAGGCAGCTGCTCGAGCAGCCGCCCTTCGACGCTCTGCGCGAACGCGTGGTTTGGATGGAAGGGCCGGACCGCAGTCAGTGGGCCGAACGGATTTTTGCCTCCGCATTTCCCGCATTGATAGACTCGCGAAACGTCAAGAAACCCGCGCGGTAGAATCTTTCGGTGGACATGCAGAGCACCAAGCCAGCGCCGGAAGGCAATCGCTGGCTCACGCGCGGCATTTTAGGCATCGGCCTTGCGAATCTCTTCTCCGACTGGGGACACGAGGCCGCAACCTCCCTTCTGCCCTCACTGCTCGCGCTTGTCGGCGCGCCAGCCATAGCGCTCGGAATTATTGAAGGCGTCGCCGACGGCCTTTCGAGCTTCGCAAAACTCGCCGGCGGTTGGATCGCCGACCGTCCCGCATGGCGCAAGCCCGTTGCCGGCAGCGGATACATCGCCGTGGGACTTACAACTTTTGCGTATGGATTTGCGAACTCCTGGCCGGTTCTCCTGATTTTGCGCGCATTCGGATGGGCGGGCCGCGGCGCAAAAAGCCCGTCGCGTGACGCCCTGCTCGCCGATGCTGTAGCGCCTTCGCAGTTGGGCCGCGCTTTCGGTTTCGAGCGTGCGATGGATACGATTGGCGCAGTCGCCGGGCCAGTCACGGCCGTTGTGCTGGTTTTCATCTCCAACGTGCGCGCGGCGCTTCGCTGGACAATTGTTCCCGGAATTCTCGCGTCTCTTTTCTTTCTGCTGCTTGTGCCGGCGGGAAAAACGATTCGCCATCGGTCAATCAGTTTCGTCGGCAGCCTCCAGCAGCTTCCGCGATCGTTTCGAAGGTTACTGACCGGCGTACTCGTGCATGGTCTGGGGGACTTTGCTCCAACTCTGCTCATTTTGCGCGCGACGCAAATTCTGGCGCCCCAATACGGCCAATCGCGCGCCACCGAACTTGCGATTGCGCTTTACACGCTCTACAACATCGTTTCCGCAGCGATTTCTTATCCTGCAGGAAGACTTGCCGACAAAATCGGAAAACGCGGATTGATTGCCGGCGGTTACGCGGCCGGCGCAATCATGTGCATAGGATTTATTTTCGCGTCTGCGACAATGATTTGGCTCAGGGTGCTATTCGCGCTGGCCGGCGTCCATGCAGGCGTGCAGCAAGCGATTGAAAAATCCGCATCCGCTGAACTGCTTCCAGCGGAAATTCGCGGCAGCGGATTCGGCGTGCTCGCGACAGTGAATGGGATCGGCGACTTCGTTTCCAGCATTGTCGTTGGAGCGCTTTGGACTGCCGTTGCGCCAGCGGCTGGATTCGTTTATGGAGCGGTGTTCATGCTCGCCGGGGCTGGGCTGATTTACCTGTGGCGCTGACGCGGAGCGCGCTGGCAGCGCGGGCAAAAATAGCTGCTCCGTCCCGCGACGATGATGCGGCGAATTCGCGCGCCGCAGCGGCTGCACTTTTTGCCTTCACGCTGATATACACGATGACGAATTTGAAATTCCCCTGGCATGCCTTCCGCATTCACGTAATCCGAAATGGACGAGCCGCCGAGGCGAATCGCCTCGAGCAGAATTCTCTGCATTGCGCGATGCAGGCTCAGCACTTCGCGCGGTTTCAGCGAAGATGCCAGCCGCGCAGGATGAATGCGCGCACGCCAAAGGCTTTCGTCCGTATAGATGTTTCCCATTCCGCGAAAAACGCGCTGATCCAGAAGCACGGCCTTGATCCGCGCCCGCTTCTCGCGGAGCCGCGCTCGAAATTCCGGAATGCTGATCTCCAGCGGGTCTGTGCCAAGCGAGCCAAGAACGGAATCGCTCTTTTCTTCTGGCAAAATCAGCATGCGCCCAAAGCGGCGAGGATCGATGAAGCGCAGCTCTTTTTCATTGCCGAGCGAAATCCAAGCGTGAGTGTGCAAAGCGGCTGGCGTCGTAGCAGGCAAAACAATCAGTTGTCCGGTCATGCCAAGATGAATGATGAAATGAAAACGCGAGAGAGCGGCTGACACGGAGGAAGCTGCAGTGTCAGCGTGTACCGGCTTTTCAAGCAGCAGCACGATGAATTTTCCGTGCCTCCGAACACCCGCGATTCTGGCACCCGGAAGAATCTCTTCAATGTCAACGGGATTGTCTATGAAATCGGTCTTGCCGAGGCGAACCGTAATAATCGTCTGATTCGGCAACAGCGCCTGCAGACCGCGAACCACAGTTTCGACTTCAGGAAGTTCGGGCAAGATGAACTCTTAAGCGAAATCCTTTCGAACAAGCGCTGCCTGACTCGCGCTCCTTTTCAGCATTTATTCGATACCGTGATGAGCCAGAATTTGCTTCAGCTTTTCAATGGGCAGAGCTTCAATCACGTGTCCATCGCGTCCTTTTACGGTAACGGCGCGCAGCAGCGAATTGTCGATCGCTTCCTCAGTTGCCTCGATCGCAGCTTCAAACAACGGCGACAGCGATTCTTCCGATAGCAGTTTGGTTTCCACGCTGGATTGTCCTTCTGCCGGAATTTTCGTCGTGGTCGAAAAAGCGATCACGAAGTCACCGCTTCCGTTGCTTCCCGAAGAACCCGCGCGCGCCAGACCAAAAGTCGCGCGCTTCGCCAGCCGCATCAATTGCCGCGCATCAAGCGGCGCATCCGTCGCCACCACAATCATGCACGATCCGTCTGCTGAATTGCGCTTCTCCCGGATTGCAGCTTCGTTTTTGGGCGGTTGAAGCTCGCGGTACACCGGAACTCCTGCAATCGTCAAGTGACCGCCGAAATTCGTTTGCACCAGCGCTCCCACGGTGTATCCGCCGGCATCAGCGCTCAGTTTTCGCGAACTTGTGCCGATACCGCCTTTCCATCCAAACGCCACCGTGCCCGTTCCTGCGCCGACGCCTCCTTCTTCCACCGGCCCGCCGCGGGCCGAATCCAGCGCGCGTCTCACATCCTCCGCTTTCACGTGCCTGCCGCGAATGTCGTTCAGCCATCCATCATTCGTTTCGCCAACCACGGGATTGATCGACCGCACTTCTTCATTTCCCGGCAGCGCGAGCATCCAATCGGTCAGCGCCGCCGCAGCGTCCCAGACGCTCAGCGTATTCGTCAGCAAAATCGGGGTTTCGATCTGGCCGAGTTCATTCACCTGCGTTGATCCCACCAGTTTCCCAAAAGCGTTGAACACGTACACTGCGCCCGCGACTTTCTGCTGAAACATATTTCCGCCGTGCGGAAGGATTGCGGTGACTCCGGTGCGCACGTCGTCGCCCTGAATGATGGTCGTTTGTCCCACGAGCACGCCCGCCACATCCGTAATTGCATCGAGCGGCCCGGTTTCGTCAACGCCAATCCGTATTCCTAAATCTCGCGCCCGCAGCCGCGTGTTGGCGGCGGCTCCAGATTGCTGGGCATAATCTGCGGGAGCTAACGCTCTGGCACTAGAATTCAATTTCGAACTTCTCTCGCTAAGAGATGCTGAAAAAAGGACGCAGACCAAGACCGCTGCCGTTTTGGCGATTTTCACGCTGTGAGCACTTCGCTGAGAATGCCTCGAGAGATCCATTCTTTCCTTCTTCATCGCGCTCGCACTCGGTTCTGTCCCTAATTCAAAATTTCGCGGATCATTTCCATCGCGTACTCCGCGATAGCTACCGCAGAAGTCAGCGCAGGCGACTCCATGCCAATCAAATGCACCACATTCACAAGCTGTGAATCCCTTTCGATCACAAAATCCGTTGCGTGATGGCTGCCTGGCGCGGCCAGCTTGGCGCGAATGCCAGTGTATGCGGGGACCAAATCTTCTGCGCGAATTTCCGGCAGCATCGGCTGCGCCATGCGCACAAAATCCTCTACGGGCGGCCGGTTGCTTTCATAGTCGTTCTTGTCCGCAATGTAATGCGCCGTTGGACCAACGAGCACGCCGCCCCACAGCGTCTTGGTCAGATGCACGCCGAGGCTCAATCCCTCCGCATGCGGCAACGGATACACAAGGCCGCGCACCAGATCGCTTCTGCTGCGCACAAGTTCGCAATATTCCCCGCGCACAGGGTAGATTTTATGCTTTGCCATCGGCGAACCCATCAGTGCCGCAACTTCATCTGCGAACAATCCCGCGCTGTTCACCAGGCAGCGCGCTTCGACCTCGCCCGCATCGCTTGTGACGCGCATCAATCTGCCGGCCACGTCCAGCCGCCGCACCTTCGCGCGCGTTACAATGTCAGCGCCGTGATCACTTGCGATTCGCGCGTAGGCCTTCACCAATTCCTCACTGCTCACAATTCCCGTCGACGGCACTTCAATCGCCGCCGTCCCCGCAATGTGGGGCTCGCGCTTACGAATCGCCGCAGCGTTAATCATGCGCAGCCCTTCGACTCCATTTTTCCGTCCCGTCTCCATTAATTCCGCGAGCGTCGTCTCCTGCTCCTTCGACGTCGCCACAACGAGCTTGCCGGTTTTGCGGTGTGGCACTCCATGCGCCTCGCAAAATTTGTACGTCATTTCGCTCCCACGCACGCACAGCCGCGCCTTCAGTGAGCCCGGCGTGTAATACAGACCGGAGTGAATCACGCCGCTGTTTCTCGAACTCGCCCCCATCCCGATCTTCGGCATCTGCTCGAGCACAAACACATCGCTCCACTCGGCCGAAGCCGCGGCCGCGATCGCGCAGCCGACCACGCCTCCTCCGATAATCACCACATTCGCGCGATCCATCAGCGTCGTTTCACTCCTGTATTTCTCCTGCCACCATCATGCGACCTCCAGCATCATTCTTGGTCTTGAGGATTGCTCCTCGATTCCTGAAGCGGTTACTATAACTGAAGGCGAATTCCCTGTGACCACTGCCTCGATTCCCGTTGCTCCTGCGCCTCGCAAACTCAAGCTGCGCCCCAAAAGCGGCTGGCAAGCCGTGGATTTCGCCGAGATCTGGCATTATCGCGAACTGCTCTGGATTCTCGCTAAGCGAGACATTCAGGTGCGCTACAAGCAGACCGTTCTCGGAATTCTCTGGGCCGTCATTCAGCCTTTCGCCCAGATGATTATTTTCACTCTTCTTTTTGCAAACAACGGCTTCCCTACCGACGGCATTAAGCCGCCCATATTCTATTTCAGCGGCTCCATCTGCTGGCTGCTCTTCGCTACTTCTCTCAGCAACTCCGGCAACAGCCTGGTGAACAACCAAAACCTGATCACTAAAGTCTATTTTCCGCGCCTCGTGATGCCCATCGCCGCGTGCGTCACAGGATTCGTGGACTTCGCAATTTCCCTGGTGCTGCTCGTGATTCTGATGGCCTGGTATCACGTTGTTCCTACCGCGACTATCTTCTTTTTGCCCATTTTCATCGCCCTTGCTCTGCTCGCGTCGCTTTCTGTGAGCCTGTGGCTTTCCGCACTTAATGTGCAGTATCGCGACGTTCGTTACGTCCTCACCTTTGTCGTGCAATTCTGGTTTTTCGCTACGCCGGTCATTTATCCCGCCAGCATGCTCAAAAAGCACTGGGAAAAAATCATCGTCTCTCTGAATCCGATGTCAGGCGTGGTCGAGGGTTTTCGGTGGTCTCTTTTCGGACGTTCCGCCCCCGGTTTCATGATCATCGTCTCCGTCATTGCCATCTCCGTTTTGCTGGCGGGAGGCCTGTTCTACTTCCGCCGCATGGAGAAGACCTTCGCCGACTTCGTCTGACGCGCCGTTGCGCGGAGCAAATGTTCCGCGACCCGCGGATCGGGAGTCGGTACGGGAGGCCTTTCGCGACGGTGGGGTCGCGTCTTGAACAGCGCCTTCTCCATCCGGCGGCAATCGACCACCCCAAATCTCGGGAACTCTCTCTTTAAGTATGGGGTGGTAGGAACAGCGTCGCTTCTCTTGTCGTCAGAACAGTTCTACACGGCGCGAGACTGGTACGCCCGTCATCGCATCGGCCGAATCCGTGAGCGGATTTGCGGAAAAAATAACCCATTCCCCGAGAAGATCTAAATGCCAGGAATCGCGTTCATCGCTTCGAGCGAATACGTGCGCTGGGGCGGCAGCGAGTACCTTTGGGCTGCAGCGCAGGCTGGAAGCCAAGCCTGCCCGTCGTGGTGGGAGACTTCCCTATCGCCGAAGAAATTGCTAAAACAGAACTGAGCCTGCCGCTCGGACCGCATCTCACATCCGAGCAGCAGCAAATCGTCATCGAGGCCGTCCGCCAATCGTGACCTCCAACGCCTCTCCATCGCCCACCGCCAATCCGCTGGTGACGATAATTGTCCTCTGCTACAACCAGACTCGCTTTGTTGTGGAAACGCTCGAAAGCGTAAAAGCTCAGACCTACACGATCACGGAACTGGTGATCGTGGACGACTGCTCCTCCGACGATTCCGTCGCCGTGATTGATCGATGGCTGCGGGAAAACAAGATTCCGTGCAACTTCATTCGCCACCAGAAAAATCAGGGTATCTGCAAATCGCTCAACGAAGCTCTCGCCGCCACCTCCGGCAAATACGTCTCCACGATCGCCGCCGACGACATCTGGCTGCCCGACAAAATCGAGCGCCAAGTCGCCCTAATGGAATCACAGCCCGAATCCGTCGGCGTCCTCTACAGCGACGCCTTTCAAATAGACGAAAGCGGCAGACCCCTGTCCGGAATGTACATTGGCACGCATTGGAAACTCTCGGAAATGCCCCGCGGCCAAGTCCTCGATACGCTGCTCAAATTCAATTTCGTTCCCGGCCTGACGGCGCTGATTCGCCGACGCTGTTACGACACCGTTGGTTTATATGACGAAGGACTGGCTTGGGAAGATTGGGACATGTGGCTGCGCATTGCGCGGGAATATTCCTTTGCCTACTCGCCGATTCCATCCGCGAAATACAGGGTACACAACAACTCGCTCTCACGCGACGCTCTGGCGATGGCGATCGGAAAGATGAAAATTCTATCCAAACAGTCCGAACTGGGGCGCCTCAACGAAGCCCAAAGCGCAGCCCTGGCAGCCAGTCTCAAGATTCATCGTCGACCGATTCCCAGGGCCCACTTTGAGATGGCAACCGCCGCTCTGCAAAAGGGAGATCGCGCAGGCACAATGAAACACTTGGCGAATTGCGTTAGGTCTTCCAGGTTCCGGCTCCCCGGCAGAGTGATTGATTGGATGGCCTTGACCGTGTACTTGCTCTTTGGTCTGAGGCACGTCAGGTGGTGGAAGCACAAGGGGGCTGAGTCGACGTCGGAAATCCAAAAGCTAGACACCTCCGCGTGAACTCAGGTCACTCGGTATGACCAAGATCGTCTTCATCGGCGCGAATGAATACGTCGCCTGGGGCGGAAGCGAATATCTCTGGGCGGCCGCGGCCGAAAAGTTGTCACAACGAGGCGTGGAAGTTTCCGTTAGCGTCCTGGATTGGCGCAAGCCTGTCAAGCAAATCGAGCACCTTCGTTCGCTTGGCCGCCGCATCTTTCAACGCCAGCCCCCTTCGCTGTTGCGCCGGGGAGTGCGCAGGTTTTTCCCGGGACGTGACTACGCCCGCCATGTGAAGGCCGTGTGCGCGGGCGCAGACTTGGTGGTTGTGTCGCAGGGCGATCACCTGCAGGGTCTCGCGTGGATGGATGCTTTGCAATCTGCCGGATGTCGGTATGCCTCCATCGTGCAAGGGACTTCAGAGACGAAGTGGCCCGACGATGACTTGATCGAAAAATTGGCAAAAGTCTACGAGGGAGCGTGCGCAGCGTATTTTGTTTCTCAGGCCACTCTTGATCTGGCTCGTCACATGTTCGTCACGCCGCTACTCAACGGCCGCGTAGTCCGCAATCCTTTCAACGTAAGCTACGATACACGACCCTCTTGGCCTGCCGATTCATCGGAAAGCTTGCGCTTGGCGTTTGTGGCCCGCCTCGAAATAGCAGGCAAGGGCCATGACATCTTAATTCAGGTTCTCAGCCTCCCCCATTGGCGCGAACGCGATATTGAAGTGACGCTGTTCGGAGACGGCCCAAACGAGCGGGCACTTCGCCGGTGGGTCAGCAACGCAAAGCTTGACAGTATCCGATTCGGCGGCTTTGTCCACGACATCGAGAGCGTTTGGGCCATTCACCATGCCTTGATTCTTCCGTCGCGCTATGAAGGAATGCCATTGGTATTGGTCGAGGCCATGCTTTGCGGCCGCCCTGCCATCATCACCGATGTTGGCGGCGTTCGCGAACTCGTCCGCGACAACATCAACGGCTTCCTCGCCAAAGCTCCCACGGTCGAACTTCTCGACGAAGCCATGAATCGCGCCTGGGAAAATCGTCCCCGCCTCAAGGAAATCGGCAAACAGGCCGCCATCGACGCGCGTAAATTCGTCCCGTCCAACCCTGTCGAAGATTTCGTGCGCGACCTGTGTGCACTTGCCGACGGCGCCAGCGCCTCTAACCTCCCTCAGTAATCGCCGCCGTGGCCCTGGAACATTGGAGTGAACGGAACCGCTTTCGCCTCCGTGCCGTCATGCACTGCATAACTGATCGAATGACCGTCTTCGCCATCGGACCACAGCGAAGCCGCGCCGTGGACTCCATCTTTGTTGAGCGCGTAGAATTGCAAATCGAAAAGCTTCAATCGCGATTTGTCGAAGTCATAGTTGTGCACCACGCGATGCAAGGCTTCCATGCACGCATCCGTGGGCGACATTCCCCGCCGCATCATTTCGACAACTGTATGCCCGCCGGCAATTTTGATGTTTTCCTCGCCGCGACCCGTTGATCCCGCGCCGCCCACTTCCTGATCGACAAACAACCCGGCACCGATGATCGGCGAATCGCCGACGCGCCCGGAAATTTTCCACGCAACACCGGAGGTCGTGGTCACGCCAGACATTTCTCCTTTTTCATTCACGGCCAAGCAATTGATTGTGCCTGTGGGAGGATGCGCGACAACGTGGCGAATCCATGGAGCCCATGCCTCGCGCTCCGGCGTGTCCAGCAATTCCGCCAGCTCTTTGTTGAACTCCGGCGAATCCAGCCCCGGGCGCCAATCTTTCGAGCTTTGCGCTTTCCACACAAGCCATGCAAGCCGCGACTGGTCCGTCAGCAAGTTCATAGGCTCGAATCCCTCATCAATCGCGAACTGCGTCGCGCCAGCACCGACCAGAAACGTATGATTGGTGCGCTCCATAATGACCCGCGCGACTTTCGCCGGATTTTTTATTTTCTCGATCGCGCCTACAGCGCCGCACTTCCGCGTCGGCCCATGCATCACGCACGCATCAAGTTGTACAACTCCGTCTTCATTGGGCAATCCGCCATAGCCGACCGTGTGATCATTGGGGTCGTCTTCCACGGGCGTGACCACGGCCAGCACTGCATCCATGGTGTCACCCGTCGCGCGCAGCACTTGCATTCCCGCGTCAAGATGATGCAGGCCATTGAGGGCGGAAATAATGCACGGCCGCTTACTCGCCGTCGCCGCGCTTTGATCCAGATTTGCTGATGCAACTTCTTCGCTCGTGTTCGGCGCACCGCTTCCTGCGATCGCACCGAATACGTTGGTCGCGCTCGCGGCGATTCCTCCTGCCATTGCACTCACACAGAATTTCCGCCGCGTCCAATTTTCCATGTCTCACCTCACAATAGAATTGCAGCCTGCGCGCGCAGCATATTCCGGCCTCACATTTCCTACAAGTGCTGACTCACAGGATTTGATGCCACAGTTTCA
>JASHYE010000239.1 GCA_030043155.1 Candidatus Acidiferrales bacterium
CCTTTGGGATTTAGGCCGTTAGATTTCTGTTTCGAAACACCGTTCCCGTCGTCGGCCTTTTGTTCCGGCGGACGAGGATTTGCGGCTGCTTCGGTCATTTGCCGGCGTCGCTCGGCTGCCCAACCTTCTTTGTTGACTTGGCGTCCGCGCGCGATCGCGAGTGCATCGGCGGGGACGTCATCTGTGACGGTGGAACCTGCGGCGATATAGGCGCGATCGCCAATGCGAACTGGAGCGACGAGGGCTGAGTCGCTGCCAACGAAAACGCGCTCACCGATGGTCGTTGGATTTTTCTTCACGCCATCGTAGTTGCAGGTGATCGTACCCGCGCCGATATTCGATTCGCGGCCAACGGTTGAATCTCCGAGATAGCTCAGGTGCATGGCCTTGACGCCTTCTCCCAACATGCTCTTCTTTACTTCAACAAAATTGCCAACGCGTGCGCCGGCAAGCAGTTCGGCTCCTTCGCGAAGATGCGCAAAAGGCCCGACGATCGTTCCAGCACGGAGCGAACTCGACGTCACTATAGAGTGCTGACGGACAAGCACGTGATGCTCCAGCCGGGCATCTGTGAGGACGCTTCCGGATTGGATCCTGCAATGCGCACCAATGCGCGTTTTGCCGAGCAACTGAACGCCCGGCTCGATTACCGAATCGCTCTCGATCTCAACGTCTGGATCAATCAAAACTGTCTCAGGCAGATAGATGGTAACTCCAGCATTCATGAGCGCTGCGGCTTTGCGCGCCCGGAATATGCGATCCGCTTCAGCGAGTTCGGCGCGCGTGTTGCAGCCTAGCATTTCTCTGGCGTTCTCAGCCTTCACAGCCAATACGCGTTCTTTTCGCTCGTTCAGTTGCGCAATCGCGTCGGTCAAATAAAGTTCGTGATGCGCGTTCTCAGGGCGGACTTTCGCGAGGGCGGGCCAGAGATGCTCAAGAGAAAAGCAGTAAATGCCGGAATTCACCTCTCGGATCTTGCGTTGCGCCTCGGTTGCGGATTTCTCTTCCACAATGGCCGCTACGCTCGAATCTTTCTTGCGAACGATTCGGCCATATCCGGTTGGGTCATCGAGCTCAGCGGTCAGAACTGTCGCCGCTGCGTCTCCTTTGCGGTGAGCGTCGATCAGCGCGATCAGCGTCTCGGTTCGAATCAGCGGTGCGTCTCCTGGAAGGACAATGGCCAGTCGCGCCTTAGGACTGATTGCGGCGCGCGCGATGAGCATGGCATGGCCGGTTCCGTTTTGCGGGCGCTGCAGCACGGTTTTGGATTTGAAGGGAGCTACAGCCGCACTTACGCTCTCCGCCTGATGGCCCACGACAGTCAGGATTTCACCTTCAAGGGGCAGGCACGCGGCGATGACATGCTCGACGAGGGTTCTACCGCCGGCGGAGTGCAGCACTTTCGCCGTCTCGGATTTTAGTCGAGTGCCTTTTCCAGCGGCCAGAATAATGCAGACGAGGTCTTTTGGCATGAGAGGCTATTGTCGTCCTCCCTCTGCTCTTTGGCAATCGGCCAGCATGCGATGAGTTTCGGATACTGAAATCCAGGGGAGGCGCAGCCCAGCGAAACTAGTCAGCGTGGACTACGGAAGAGTCAAGGTAAGCGCGAGCGCTCTTGTCTGTTGAATCGTCTACAAAAGTTTCGACCCAATACGATGGCTCAGCGAGCAAGCGAGACACCAGGCGCGTATGCAAGGCATGGCCCGCTTTGTGAGCTGTTACAAGAGCTTTCAGCGGGCGCCCCAATAGGGCCAGGTCTCCAATCAGATCGAGAGCTTTATGACGGCTGAATTCATCCACGAAGCGCAATTCACCTTGCATCAGCCCATCCGCCGTCAGCACGATGGCATTTTCGAGCGAGCCACCACGAATGAGCCCCATCGCGCGCAGTTTTTCTATTTCGTGAATGAAAGTGAAAGTCCGCGCAGGAGCAAGTTCGCTGCAGAAGGATTCGGGCGCAACTGTAATTTCGCTTCTTTGCTGGCGAATCAATGGATGGGGGAAATCAATAAGGCACTGAACGCGAAAATCGTCGCTGGGGTAGATTCCGATGTGACGGTCGCCTTCTGAAATTTCGAGCGGCCTTACCACTTTCAAGTATTTGCGCCTCTTGCGAAGCGGTCGAATACCAGCCTCCTCCAGCATCCGGACGAAAGGCAGAGCCGAACCATCCAGAATCGGCAGTTCGAGAGCATCAATTTCAACGTAAACATTGTCGATCGCGCAGGAATAAAGAGCGGCGAGCAAATGCTCGGTTGTGGAAAGCAGCACGCCACTTTTCATCAGGCTGGTGGCGTAGCTCACGCGCGCAACATTTTTGCCGTGGGCCTCGATTTCAAAATTGTTCAAATCAGTGCGGCGAAAAACAATTCCTGTATCGGCTGGAGCAGGAACCAGACGAATTCGGGACTGAACGGCAGTGTGGAGACCGATACCGTACGTGTTTACGGAACGACGAATGGTGTTTTGGAAGCTCAAGTCCATATTTTACATGCATTTTGTATTCCGCATTGCATCCATGTAAGCGCCTTGTATTTAAATGCTTACGTCACGAGAATGCGGTACCTTCGCGCCGGATGTTGTATGCGCGCAACAGCTGCGCGCTCCAACGTTGCGGGATTGAAACGCTGCCTTTTCCCATGACT
>JASHYE010000240.1 GCA_030043155.1 Candidatus Acidiferrales bacterium
GCCGCGGAATACCAGCAAGTCGCCGATAAATTTCCCGCCAGCGACGACGCCATCAACGCTCAGTGGCGTGTTGCATGGACGGCGTACATGGATCGCAGCGCCGACGTCGATGCGCTCATCGGCAAATTCCTCGGCGATCATCCCGATTCCATCTATACGCCCGACGCGCTCTACTGGCTCGGACGTCTTGCGGAGCAGAAGCGAAAGCGGCCCGAAGCCCGCGCCTATTTCCGTAAATTGCAGGAGCGCTTTCCGAACAGCTATTTTGCCTTGCATGCTTCTACGCCTCTGCGCGTGCTCGGACGCGGACGAGTCGCCGTTCTGCCCGTTCTGGATTCGATTCCGCGCATTCCGTCTGAACGTGAAATCCTGAAATCAGTTCCAGCCGCGGCGATTCCATACGTACAGCGAAGTATTGCGCTCGAAACGATTGCTTTCGATGATTCCGCCATGCTCGAATTGCGCGCCGCATATGACGCCACAGGCGCGGCTGCCCTCGAGCTCGATCTGGCGCGCGTGGCAACCAACGGAGAGCACTACGACAGCGCTATGGCCGCCATCCGCAGCGTTTATCCGTCCATTGAATCGCGAGCGTTCGCCTCCGCGCCGCGGGATGCGTGGACGTTCGCCTTTCCGCTACCCTATGGCGCGCAGATTCGCAGCGCCGCGCGCCGCACCGGCTCTGATCCCATGCTCATCGCTGGCCTGATTCATCAAGAATCGGCCTTCGACAAGAACGCGCATTCCTACGCAAATGCTTTCGGTCTGATGCAACTCGTTCCCGAGACTGCCGATCGTTACGCGCGTCAGTTGCGACTTGAATTCTCCGAAGATCGCCTGCTCGATGCACCGTACAATTTGCGTCTCGGCTGTACATATTTCGGCGAGTTGATGCGCAGTTTTCACAGTGCGGAAGCGGCGCTGGCGGCGTACAATGCGGGTGAGGATCGCGTCACGCTCTGGCAAACCGGCCAAAAATACGCCGAATTGCCCGAATTCGTCGAATCGATCCCCTTTTCGCAAACGCGCGAATACGTCGAGATCGTGATGCGCAATGCCGCCATCTACCGGCGGCTTTACGGAGGTAGGGCCGCGAAATGATGAATCCCGTGACGGCAGCTCAAACGTCTTCCAGCGAAAAGCTCTCCGCAAAAGCCGCGCAGTTCACGGAATCCGTGATTCGCGAAATGACGCGCCTTGCCCTCGCACACAACGCCGTGAACCTCTCGCAGGGCTTTCCTGATTTTGCGGCGCCTGAGGAGATCAAGGCCGCCGCGCGTGAAGCCATCGCGCGCGACATCAATCAGTATGCCATCACCTGGGGCGCAAAATCGCTGCGTAACGCCATCGCTGAGAAATTCGCGCACCAGCACCGAATCGAAATCGATCCTGAACGCGAGATCACTGTTTGCTGCGGTTCGACCGAAGCGATGATGTCCGCGATGATGGCCATTATCAATCCGGGCGATGAAGTCGTGGTCTTCGAGCCGTTCTACGAAAATTACGGCCCCGATGCAATTCTGAGCGGCGCATCGCCGCGCTTCGTCCGCCTGCGTGCGTCGGGCAGCGATTCCACAGCAGGGGCAGGGAACTGGTCATTTGACCCCGATGAGCTTGCCCGCGCTTTTTCCGCGAAAACAAAAGCCATCATCCTGAACACGCCGAATAATCCCACCGGCAAAGTCTTCACCCGCGCAGAATTCGAAATCATTTGCGACTTGTGCATTCGCCATGACGCATTCCTGATCACCGACGAAATCTACGAGCACATGCTCTACGACGGCGCGCAGCATATTTCTGGCGTCACTTTGGACGGCATGCGCGAGCGCACCATCACCATCAACGCGCTCTCAAAAACCTATAGCGTCACGGGATGGCGCGTCGGCTGGGCCATTGCGCCGCCGGAAGTTACTTCTGCAATTCGCAAAGTTCACGATTTTCTTACCGTAGGCGCAGCCGCGCCGCTGCAGGAGGCTGGCGCTGTCGCGCTGCGCTCGCCGGACTCATACTACACGCAACTCGCCAGCGAGTATCTGGTGCGTCGCAATCGGCTTACCGGGATTTTGACGGGCGCAGGTTTCCGCTGCTTCAAGCCGCAAGGCGCGTATTACATCATGACGGACATTTCTGGCTTTGGTTTTGCAAACGATGTGGAATTCGCGCGCTACCTTGTGAAAGAAATCGGCGTCGCCGCTGTGCCGGGTTCGAGCTTCTACCACAATCCCGCCGACGGCGCGCAGCAGCTGCGCTTCACCTTCTGCAAAAAAGAATCCACCTTCGCTGCCGCCGAACAGCGCCTCGCAAAACTGCGCGTGGGTCGATAGCCGCGCCAATTGTTGCTCCTAGTGGTTTCCCGACACCAAGCAGGAGTGGATTGGTGCGGGAGGGTTTCCCCTCATTACACAGGGCAAAGCTCTTCAGGCTTGAACCACTCCTGTTTCGTAATGTCACTATCGAAGCGAACCAAACAGTTCTCAACAACCGGCCCATTCACAGGGTCGATCGGCCCGTCGGTGTTCACGATTCTCCCGATCCTGCCGTCACTCTTGATTTTTACCTTGTCTCCCACGCTGAACATAGAGCGATTCTCCCTTCAAGCCGTTTCAAAAGCAAAAACGCTTATCTAGCTATACAGCAAATATTCTTAAAAATCGTGTGGATATAGGTTCCGTGAGGAATAGTTATCACGAGGCAGTTGTCCTGCCAATTCAATAATTTATAAGCCGTCAGAAGCAAATTAGGACGCTAAAAAGAGTGGGTGAGAAGCAGGTTGCCCTGTGGTGGTAGCTTCTCACCCTGAGTGGTGCGTTTGATTGATTGGACTGATAAACCCGCGAAAAGGTTTCCTCATTTTGAAATAAAGTTTGCCGCCACCGGTTCCGTATGCCTTTCCCCTAATGCGCAATTCGACAGCCCTTGGTTTACTAATGGAGTTTTTCCCCTCGAGTCAGCATTTGCAGCAGCGCTTTCATGCGCTTTTCACGAGTTTCAGGCTTTTTCACGGTTTGCAGTCGCCAGCCGATCGCGTACAGATTCGCCCGGTTCAGTGTCTGGAAGAATTTCTGCGCCTTTTTGTTTTTCCCGAGCTCTCGGAGAAAATCTTCCGGCACCTGCATCGCCTTTGGCGAATCGTAGGCCTTCGCCCACCTGCCATCGGCTTTGGCAGCTTCGATTTGCTTCAGGCCCGCCGGTTTCATTTTCTTCGCGTTACACAGCCGGATGGTGTGTTCGATGTTTTTCTTTGACCAGATACTGTTCAGGCGGCGTGGCGTGAACTTCTGAAGCCAGGATTTCGCATCGAGCTTTTGAAGCTGCCCATCGATCCAACCGTAACAGAGCGCCTCGTCCAGCGCCTCGGCATGTGTCACCGTGGCGACGCCTGAATCCTTCTTGAAGAACCGCAGCCAAATGCCGTCGGAGTTTCCGTGATGCTTGGCAAGCCACTTCTGCCATCCGGCGGCTGACCCGAATGACAGAGTTTGCACCTTCGCCCTTGTCGCGGTCATACGTACTATGCCAGCGGATCGAATGAATCGTCCTGCGCGGGCACGGAAACTCGCCATCCCAGTTTCTGCTCAACGGTGCCGCTAAACGCCTGCGCCGCGGCCGGCTCGCCGTGCGTGAGAAATAGCTGTTTTGGCGGCGAAGTGAATCCTGAAAGCCAGCGCACCAATTCCGTGCGGTCCGCATGCGCCGAGAACTGGCTCACTTCCTGAATCTCTGCGCGTACAGGCACGTGTTGTCCGTGAATATGCGCGTCTTTGCCTCCGCTCAGCAAATAGCGCCCGAGCGTTCCATCCGCCTGATAACCCGCGAGAATCACTGCATTCCTCGCATCGGGAAGCCGCTGCGCCAAATGATGCAAAATCCTCCCGCCCGTGCACATCCCGCTTGCCGATAAAATGATGCACGGCGTCTTGACGTCATTGATTTTCTTCGACTCTTCCACGCTTTGAGTCATGTGCGTTTCATGCACGTTCAGCGGATCGTGATTACCACTCATCTCTTCTTGCGAAAACTGCAGCGAATGGTCTTCGCGGTGCTTGACGTAGAGATTCGTCACGTTCACGGCCATTGGGCTATCGACAAACGTTGGCAGGCGCGGAATCCGCTGTTCGTCTTCCAGTTTGCGCAGGATATACATCAGCGTTTGCGTTCGTCCGACCGCAAATGCCGGAATAACGATAACTCCGCCGCGCTTCGCGACGCGATTCACGATTTCCGCAATCGCATCGTAGGGCGAAGCCGTCGGATGATCCCGGTCGCCATATGTCGATTCGCAGAGAACGTAGTCGGCCTTCGCGATCGGCGCCGGATCATTCAGAATCGGCTGGCCGTACCGGCCCACATCACCCGAAAAAACCACCGTGCCGGATTTGCCGTTTTCGGTGATGGTGATTTGCAGAGATGAAGAGCCGAGGATATGGCCCGCGTCCGA
>JASHYE010000241.1 GCA_030043155.1 Candidatus Acidiferrales bacterium
GTCGCTCGCGATTCACTGGCTGATTTTGTATGCGCGACAGCGTTCCGGGAAGAATATGACCGACAAGCTCGCGGATGAATTGATGGACGCGGCGAACAGCAAGGGCGGAGCAGTGAAGAAGAAGGAGGATGTGCACCGAATGGCGGAGGCCAACAAGGCTTTCGCGCACTATCGCTGGTAGGCGCAAGCGCGGCGGCAGGAAATTTTCGAAATGGCGCGGCAATTCCAACTCGACCGGATGCGAAACATCGGGATCATGGCGCATATCGATGCCGGAAAGACGACGTCGACGGAGCGAATCCTGTTCTATACGGGTGTGACCTACAAGATCGGCGAAGTGGACGAAGGCACCGCCACGATGGATTGGATGGAGCAGGAGCGCGAGCGCGGAATCACGATTACGTCCGCGGCAACGACGGCGGCGTGGAAGCGTTTCGGCCAGCAGTATCGCATCAACATCATCGACACGCCCGGCCACGTCGATTTCACGGTGGAAGTGGAGCGTTCGCTGCGCGTGCTGGACGGCGCGGTGGCGATTTTTGATTCGGTCGCCGGCGTGCAGCCGCAGACGGAAACCGTGTGGCGGCAGGCGGACAAGTATCGCGTTCCGCGCATTGCATTCGTGAATAAAATGGACCGCACCGGCGCTGATTTTGACCACGTGATTCGCACCATGCGGCAGCGGCTCTCGGCCCACCCTGTTCCCCTCCAGTTTCCTCTCGGCAAAGAAGACAATTTCATCGGCGTGCTGGACTTCATCGAAGAGCGCGCGATTGTGTGGAAAGACGAAACCCTGGGCGCGGAGTTCGAATACATCGCGCTCGAAAAACTTTGGGATGCGGACTTTCAGAAGGGCCGGCCGGATATAGCTACGGCGCTGAAGGCGTCAGCGGTGAATGCGGAATTTTACAAAGAGCATCGCGACAAAGTTGTCGAATACATCGCGGAGCATGACGACGCCGTGCTTGCAAAATACCTGGAGCAACACAAGCTCACGCCGGAGGAGCTGCGCGCGTCGATTCGGCGTTCGACGCTGGCGTTGAAGCTTGTGCCGGTGCTGGCGGGCTCTGCGTTCAAGAACAAAGGCGTGCAGCCGCTGCTCGATGCCATTGTGGATTTTCTACCCGCTCCTGCGGACATCGCGCCGGTAGAAGGCGTAAATCCGGATACGGAAGAGCCGGAATTGCGCCGCGCTGCGGACGATCAGCCATTTTCGGGGCTGGCATTTAAGATTATGTCCGATCCGTACGTCGGGCATTTGACGTATATCCGCGTGTATTCCGGCGTCTGCAAGACCGGCTCGAGCGTTTACAACCCGGTGAAGCGGACGCGCGAGCGCATTGGGCGTTTGCTGCGCATGCATGCGAACAAGCGCGAAGAGATCGAGTCCATCGACGCGGGCGACATTGCCGCGTGCGTGGGATTGAAGAATGTGTCGACGGGTGACACGCTTTGCGACGAAGACAAGCCCATCGTTCTGGAAGCGATCGAGTTTCCCGCGCCGGTGATTTCTGTGGCGATTGAGCCAAAGACCAAAGCCGACCAGGAAAAAATGGGAAACGCGCTGGCGAAGCTGGCGCAGGAAGATCCGACTTTCCGTGTGCACACGGAGCCGGATACAGGCCAGACGCTGATTTCCGGCATGGGCGAATTGCATTTGGAAATTATTGTGGACCGCATGATGCGGGAATTCGGTGTGCAGGCGAATGTCGGCCGGCCGCAGGTCGCGTATCGCGAAACGATTACCAAGGTCGCCCCCGGCGAAGGGAAATACATTCGCCAGACTGGCGGTCGCGGGCAATACGGCCATGCGAAGCTTTCCGTGCATCCGCTGCCGAGCGCGGGCCACGAGGATATGCACGAGCTTTCGACCGACGAGCTCGATGAGTTGGCAAAGCAAGTGGCGGGCAAGGGCGGGAAGTGGCGCTTCGACAAAGAGCATCGCCTGCTTTTCATCGACAAGATTTTTGGCGCGGCGATTCCGAAGGAATATATTCCTCCGATTGAAAATGGGATTAAGGAAGCAATGGAAAACGGCGTGCTCGCCGGGTACGAGATGGTGGACATCGCCGTGGTGCTCGAGGACGGCAGCTACCATGAAGTCGACAGCTCGGAAATGGCATTCAAGATTGCGGGCTCGATGGCGTTTAAGGAAGCGTGCGGACGCGCCCATCCGAAGCTGCTCGAGCCGATCATGCGTGTCG
The DNA here is from genome assembly GCA_030043155.1 of Candidatus Acidiferrales bacterium. Next base: position 2,205 of record JASHYE010000241.1, read on the forward strand.
AGGTTGTGGTGCCTGAGGAATACATGAGCCAGGTGTTTGGCGATTTGAACTCGCGCCGTGCGCATGTGCAGGGCACAGAAAACCGCGCGGGCAGCCATGTGATTCGCTCGGAAGTGCCACTTTCGGAAATGTTCGGGTATGCGACGGATTTGCGCAGCCGCACGCAAGGGCGCGGCAGCTTTACGATGCATTTTTCGCATTACGCGCAGGCGCCAGCGAACGTGTCGGAAGAAGTGATTTCGAAGGCCACAGGCAAAGTAGGCGCAAAGTGAGCGAACGGCCGGAGAATCGGCGGCAGGAACTGCTGAAGCGGCTGAAATACTGGATGGGCGAGGATCGCTGGCTGACATTCGTGGAAATGCTCGAAAGCGGCGAACTCGAGAAGCGGAGACAGCAGTTTTGCAGAGCGCTTGAGAGCGGGGACATGGAGCAGCAACTGGAGCCGTTCATAGAAAAGTTTCCAAGGCATTTCAAGGCAAATTTCAACTAGGAACTAAGCACACGCTGAGGAGCAGGGAGAAACATGGCGAAGGAAAAATTCGAGAGGTCGAAGCCGCACCTGAATATCGGGACGATCGGGCACATCGATCACGGGAAGACCA
>JASHYE010000242.1 GCA_030043155.1 Candidatus Acidiferrales bacterium
AAAGTCGAGCAAATTGAGCAGTCTTTCTGGAAGAGCGCTCGCGCAGCAGAATCGACGAAGCGATTTGCCAACGAGCTTTTTGAGGGCGCGGTTGCGCAGGCTGAATCGAATGACCGGCTCGTCGAGCAGCTTTCAAAAAACTGGCGGCTCGAGCGCATGGCAGAAATAGACCGCGGCATTTGCCGCCTGGCGATCTACGAGTTGCGCTCTGGTACTGCGCCTCTGAAGGTGGTGCTCGACGAAGCCATCGAGTTGGCGAAACGATTTTCCACGGAAGAATCCGCTTCGTTTCTGAACGGCATTTTGGATGCTGCCGCTAAGTCCCTCGAAAAAGCCTAGTTTGCGTCGTCCGCAACTTACCATTCGCATTCGTGTTTTATCTCGTGAGCATAAGAGCTAACGGATGCGAGAGGAGCTTCCAATGAATTTTGGGAAAATAATTCGAGGCGGAATTCTGAGCGTTGCCCTGGGCAGCCTGTTTGCGATTGGCGGAATGGCTCAGCCAGCGCAGGCGGCGCCACGCTCCGACGTGCATCAAGATGTTCAAAATGGCAGGCGAAACGGCTGGCGGAATCATGCGCGCAGCGACGGGCGCGGCGTCCGGCACGATGTGAGCATGCGCAATCGCATGAATCGCAGAATTGCGCGTAATTTCCGCCAGTTGCGGCGCTCAAATCGCGAATTCGGGCGCAATAGTATGCGTTCGCGAATGCTGCGGAGGCGTTTGCGCCGCAATTTGCGGGAGCGTTACGCGATGAATCGCAGCATTCGCCAGGATCGCCATGGTATGCGTGGAAGAGAAGGAAGAGTCCAAGAGGGCGTTTGAGCAAGAACCTCTCGCAATCAGCTGTACAAACTGAGGCCGGCTCGGCGCGGGCCGGTCTCTATTTTTTGCGTTTTGCTAGAGGCGTTTTTCAGACTTCGATGTGGCCTTCGAGAATGCGCACAGCTGACCCGCTGACGCGCGAAACGAGCTTGCCTCTTTCCGCCGCAACCTGAACGTGAATTTCGCTGGGCCGCCCCATCTCCACGCCCTGATGGATGGATAATTCCTCCCCGGGTTTGAGTTGGCCGTGATGCACCAAATAAGCGCCAAGCGAGCCGCCGGCAGAACCGGTCGCCGGATCTTCGTATACCTCCCAGGGCAGCATTCCGCGCGCAAAAGCTTTTCCGCGTCCCGCCAGAGCAAAACAATAAGCCATTGTGCTGTTGCCGTTCAGCAGGTGAAAAAGGGCGCGAATGTTCGACTGAATTTTTGACAAAGCGGCTTTCGTGCAGAGTGGCACCATAAGATTGAAAATTCCCGTGGAGACGGATTCGATCGGCAGGCTGGAATCGATGTCGCTCGTCCGCAATCCGAGAGCTTCGGCGAGAGCGCCGCGCGAAATTTTTGGAGATTTGAACCGCGCTTCCTTTTGCGTCATGGTCACACGTGAAGGGCGCCCATTGTGAAAGGTGATCTCGACTGGCAGGATGCCTGCCCCGGTCTGCTGCAGAATTTGCACCGATCCTTCCGATGCGGGAACAACGCCCAGCTCGGCGAGCAGGAACCACGTGCCGACGACCGGATGGCCCGCAAGCGGCAACTCGTGTGTAGTCGTAAAAATTCGCAGCCGCGCAAGAGCGCGATTGTTCGTGGGACGTTGGACGAAAACCGTTTCCGCAAGATTCATCTCGCGCGCTACAGCCTGCATCTGCTGGCGCGAGAGATTATCGCCGTCGGTGACGACCGCGAGCGGATTTCCGACGAGCGGCTTGGCAGTGAAGACATCGAGTGTGTAAAGGCGTCGCTTCATAAATTGTCGCGCTTAATCTTCTCACGGATCGCGATTTCTGGGGCGTAATGCGCGGTCATGTAACGATGCCTACAGAGACAATTTGGCCTGTGCGAAACGCGGCATTCGAAAGACCTGCCAGGCTCGGCGTTTCCTAAAGCCTCTGCACTTGCGCGCAGGCTTCATCGAGCAAACGCTTCGTCAAGCTCGGATTCGCCGTTTCTGCATAAAGACGCAGCATGCGCTCGGTTCCCGACGAGCGAACGAGCAGCCATCCGGCTTCACCGAGATACAGTTTTTGGCCATCCATATCTTCGCGGCGTTCCACGCGCCATTCGAGCAGCCTTTCCACTCGCGAGCCAAAATGCTGAATGGCGCGCTCCTTTTGGCCGGCACGCAATTCCAGATCAACGCGGCCATAATGATGAACGCCAAACTCATCGTGCAGCATCTTCACCAGGTCACCGAGGCGCTTTCCATGCCACGCCATCACTTCGGCGAGGAGAAGAGCGGTGACGGTGGCATCTCGTTCCGGCAAATACATCTTCGTCGCGAAGCCGCCGCTTTCCTCGCCACCCAGCAGGATGTCGCGCTCCAGCATCAGCGCGCAGATGTGCTTGAATCCGATGGGCGTCTCGAATAGCTGGCGGCCAAATTTATGCGCGATCTTGTCGATGAGCTTCGTGGTGGAGAAAGTCTTTGCCACGTTTCCGGATTCTTTTCTGCTGCCCGCCAGATGCCAGAGCAAAATCGCGAAAATCTGATGCGGCGTCACAAATGTTCCGTCCGCATCGACGGCCCCAATTCTGTCGCCGTCTCCGTCAGCTGCAAATCCGGCGTGGTACTTGCCTTCGCGCATCGCGTTTTGCAGCGCGGAAGTATGCGGCTCGATAGGTTCGGGATTCACGCCTCCGAAAAGCGGATCGCAGTTACCGCGAATTTCATCGCACGCCACGCCATTTCGTGTGCAGAGTTCACGAAAAAGCCCGCACGCGGCTCCATGCATTGGATCCACCAGGAAACGAAACTTTGCTTTCCTCAAAACCTCCCAATCGATGAGCTTCGACAGCGTTTCCAGATAGGGCGCGCGCACGTGCAGCGAATGAATCAAATCTTTGCGCGGCGGCAGCATGCAGGAGCCATCCGCCAGTACGCGGGCGAGCTCGGATTCGATTTCGGAAACGATCGAAGGAAGCGCGGAACTTCCATAGCTCGCCTTGTATTTCACGCCGCTCCACTTCGGAGGATTGTGGCTTGCAGTTATCATGATGCCGCCCGCGGCTTCGCGCCTGCGCACGAGGAGCGACAGCGCCGGGGAGGGGCACGGCGCGTCGGAGAGCCACACGGGAGTTCCCGTGGCCGCGATTGCCTCCGCCGCAGCGCACGCGAATAACGGGCCGCCAAATCGCGCGTCATAACCAACGAGCACGCCGCTTTGCGATTTTTCCGCGCGAATGACGTATCGAGCAATCGCCGTGGCGACTTTCCGCACATTCGCCGTAGTGAAATCTTCAGCGATGATTCCGCGCCAGCCGTCGGTGCCAAATGAAATCTGCGCCATGCGGGAAAGTATATGCGATGCGGGTCAGTGCGGAAAGCGGTGCGCCTGGCCGAGGGAAGTGTCGCACATCCGGTTAGAGGAGATCGTGGCGGCGCTTTTCTTCAAGCCATTTGACTACTTTTCCGACGTCCTGCGCTCTCTCGCGAGGGCAGATGAGCAGCGCATCGGCGGCGTTGACGACGATCAAGTCGCGAATGCCGATTGCTGCCGTGAATTTCTTTGGATTCCACAGGAAATTTCCACTGGCGTCGAGCGTGAAGGAATCCCCGCGTGAAACGTTCTCGCTGTGCTTATGTGCGACCAACTCGTAGACCGCGTCCCAGGAGCCGATGTCGCTCCATCCAACTTCGGCGGGCAACACAAACACGCGCTCCGCGCCCGCTCGGCAGGCTGGTTCCATGATGGCGTAATCGACGGAGATGTTTTCGAGGCGCGGATAAATTTTTGCGAGCGCGCTTGAATACCGGCTTGTGCCGATGGTTTGCTGCAGTTCGTGCAACAATTTCGCGGTGCGCGGCAGAAAATTTCGCAGGCATTTCAGAAATGTGGACGCGCGCCAGAAAAACATTCCCGCATTCCAAAAATATTTTCCAGAGCCGACATATTGTCGAGCAACCGACGCTGCCGGTTTTTCAGTGAAACGTTTCACGGCATATGCCCGAAGGCCGCCGCTCCTTGCGCCGCTCTCAATGTAGCCGAAGCCAGTATCGGGGCGCGTGGGAGGGACGCCCAGAACCACAAGATTTTCTGGCTTACCCGCGAGCGCCATGGCTGCTCGGACGATGCGCCGGTAAGCGCCTGCATGAGCGATGTGATGGTCGGCGGGCAGAACGGCCATGACGGCGTCGCCATAGCGATGCATTAAGTGGATTGCGGCAAGCCCAATCGCGGCTGCGGTGTTGCGTCCCGCCGGCTCGATCAGAATTTGGGCGTGCGGCACACGCGGCAATTGGCGCTGCACGCCGGCAGCTTGTTCCGCATTTGTCACCGCCCACAAATGATTCGGACGATATAGCGGAGCCAGCCGGTCGGCCGTTTCTCGCAGCATGCTTCGTGTGCTTACAATATCGAGCAGCTGCTTCGGCGTGCGCTTTCGGCTGCGAGGCCAGAAGCGCGTCCCGCGCCCGCCCGCCAGAATCACCGCGCAGCAAATCGGTTTCATTTTTTCGGCCATTTTAATTTTGCTCGCGTCAAAGAGAAGGCGCAGTCACGCGCAACATCTTCGTCGGCTCCTTGGGCGCGAATGCCATCTCGCGCAGCTCACAAGGAACCAGCCACGTCTGGGCTCGCGAATATTCGATGCTTGCCTCGCCGGAACTTGTGTCCCCCGTGTTCAACGTCCCGCTCCCTTCCAGGAAAATGAGCAATTCAAGCTTTCCTGTGGACAGGATCGGGACCGCCTCCTCGAATTCGTGTTTCACAACATTGAAGTACGCGCATTCTACGAGCGACGTACCCTTCTTCTTTTCGTCGTGAAGCACAACTTTTCCGCCGCGCTGCTGTCCAAAGCGAATCACATCAAGCGCCTTCTCGATGTGAAGCTCGCGCGGTTTGCCTCGCGCGTCGAGGCGGCCAAAATCGTGAACGCGATACGTGATATCCGAATTTTGCTGCACTTCGCATAAAACCATGCCCGGGCCGATGGTGTGAACCGTTCCCGCAGGAACGAAAATCGTGTCCCCTGCTTGCACGGGAATGCGCTCGAGCAAATCCTCCGCTGTACCATCAACAATCGCGCGGCGAAATTCGCTCACATTGATGCCAGGCTTCAGCCCGACGCGCACTTCCGCGCCGGGACGAGCCGACACCACATACCACATTTCCGTTTTGCCGGTCCCGCCGGCGGCCGCTTCATGGCGTGACGCGTAGTCGTCGTCCGGATGGACTTGCACCGAGAGCTTGTCTTCCGGGAAAAGAAATTTCACGAGTATCGGGAATTGGTTGCGGTGACGGCTCGCGACTTTCGCCACCCACTCTTCGCCCATGCGCGACCATACATCGCCCAGGCGTTCACCGGCGAACGGGCCGTCTGCAAAACGGCAATCGCTTCCGATGAGCCAGACTTCACCTATCGGGTCGGTCAGGGATCTCTTCTCAGGAAAAAGCGGAGCCAGACTTCGTGCGCCCCAAATTCGCGGCACGAACAGCGGTTCCAGCCGGACGGGCCGCAGGGCCACAGCATTATCCGCGCGTTGCCGCAGCTGAGATCACCGGCTTTTCAGCGCGAAAAAAATTGCCGAGCCGCCGCAGGCCTTCCTCGATACGCTCCATAGAAGTCGCATACGAGATTCGCAAATATCCCGGCGCGCCAAAAGCTTCTCCGGGAATCACGACCACGTGCGCGTGTTCGAGCAAATCTTTCGCGGCTTTCAGCGTATCCGCAGAACTAGCGCCGTTCCCTTCAATCGCGCCTGCAACATTCGGGAA
>JASHYE010000243.1 GCA_030043155.1 Candidatus Acidiferrales bacterium
TTTCCAACGGCGAAAGTTGTTTGGGGCTGGAATGTCCCGTCTCCATTGCCCAGCAAAATGGAGACTGTATTATCCGTTTGGTTTACCACCGCCAAATCGAAATCTCCGCTGCTCGTGAACTCCGTAGTTGCAAGAGCTACAGGATTCTTGCCGGTGGCGAAGGTGCCTTTCAGCGTGAATGTTCCATCGCCATTGCCCAGGAAAATCGAAACCGTGTTGTCCGTTTCGTTCAGAACTGCCAGATCAGGAATGCCGTCATTGTTGAAGTCCGCAGTCACTGCCGCTATAGGTCCGTTACCCGTAGTTAAGGTCGCACCGGTGGTGAATGTTCCATCTCCGTTGCCCAAGAGTATGGAAACTGTGTTACTCGAGTGGTTCACCACGGCCAAGTCGGCGTTTCCGTTCGAGGTGAAGTCGCCGGAAACTACCGCAACGGGATCTTGCCCTGTGCCGATTGTCGATTCGGGAAAGAGGTTTGAGGAAGTTGCGGATATAGATCCGGCTGCGGTCAGACTTGAGGAATACTGCGCTAAATCAATGGGGACGCGATCACCAACGAAAAACGAGGTTGGCTCGCCGTTTTCGGCTCGTAAGAGAATCTGACGCCCAGCCCGAACGGTGTTCAAGGTATCCGAGAACGCCAGGGCAGCTCCCGGTAGCGTAGCCAGGAATGTTGTCTTGCCTCCACCGAACGCGATGAGCGGCGGTATCAGCGACCCAATTCCAACCGATCCTTCTCCGATAAGAGAGGCCAATTGCGTGGAGCTCAAACCGGACAATGCGCTGCTCGTTCCGAATATCTGCTGGATTACCGACACCAGTCCCGACGCTCCCGATTCCGCTTCCTGAATCTCCTGTGAGCTTAATGAAAAAGCCTGCGCCGTCTGTGGCGGCGTAATGCCGAGTTGGGTAGCTGCGTTGCGGTCCACTTCCAGCACTTCCATCTCCAATACCAGTTCCCCGCGTGGCTGCTCCAGTTGATCCAGCAGTTGCGCCGCCACCGAAACCGCCTGCGGAGAAGCGCGCATCGTAATGGTTCGGCTTTGCAGGTTCAGTTCGGCCCGCGTGATGCCGGCGATCTCGCGGATCAAACGAACATCTTCCGTCATATCGTCAGTTGTTTCTGCTGCGGGGAGTTGTACAGTGCGAACAATGGAAAGATCGTAAGCGCGTCTTTTTTGAGCCGTATCCTCCGCCACAAAAAACATGCCAGGAGTCAACGGCCGCCAGAAAGTGTCGGTCACATCTCCGAGCACTCGCATGGCTTCGGCAAAGTCTACATCTTCGATTTTCACGTGAACGGGCCGCCGTGGGAGTTCCACATCAAAGGAAGCGTGAACTCCGAACTGACGAGCGACCTCCTGGTACGCGCTCTTGATGTCGTCGCGAAAATCGAAGCTTCGCGTGCCGGGTAAAGGGTTCATTCGCACCACGCCGCTGGGTTCCAGCATGAGCTTGCGGAGCGCTTCCAGCGACGAAGGCGCTAATTGCGCCAGGCGTTCACGAATGATTTGGTCGCCCGGATCAAGCGCAAGAGCGGCTTGTAACTCGCTGCGCGCCTCAGGCATATTTCCCAAAAGAGCATCCTGTTCCGCGCGGTCGACTTTTTCACCGACGATTTTCCCGCGAGCGAATTCGCGTCTAAACAAATATTCGCGGCTGGTCGCGTTATCTTTATACGCCTCTGAATAGGCGGCGAAGGCTGCGACCCAGTCCTGGCGTTTCTCGGCTTTCAAGCCTCGAGCATAAGCGGCATCTGCGGCTTTTGTGTTTGGCGCAGGAGCGGCCGGGCGTACTGCTGGGGATTGAGACGTTGCCTGAGGCTTCGCGACGGTCATTTGCGAGCCTGCGGTCAGAGCGGCGCAAGATAGGAAGGTCAGGATTGCGTTCAAGCGCAAGAGAATCAGCCTTTTGCTATCTTACACAGATAGGCTGGGAGCGAATGAAGTTGCCTGAGTTTGTGCCCCGAAAGGCAAGGCGCAGTCGACCCTGTGTCGCGACCAAAGCGGTATTCCCGCTTGCTTTCTGGGGTTCAGGCAGGTACACTCGAACTTCTAGTTGATACTCAGTTTCAACTAGCAAAACGTCATGCTTTCCGCGCTTCTGGTCGCTCTCCGTGAAGGTGTCGAGGCCGCCCTTGTTGTCGGCATCGTCCTAGTCTATCTCAATCGCACAGGGCGCCGTGCGCTCACGCGCTACGTTTGGGCAGGGCTTGCCCTCGCCGTTGCCGTCAGTTTTGCCGCAGCAGTTCTTCTGGATCGCTGGCAGATCAGCGAAGACGGGTTCGAAGGCCTCCTGATGCTGCTCGCCGCGGTGTTGGTCGTTTCCATGATCATCTGGATGAACCGCATCGCGCGGCGATTGCGCAAAGAGATTGAGCAGCGCATCGAGCGATACGCACAAAAGGGCGAGCGCCTCGCGGGATGGGGAATCGGGTTTTTCGTTTTTTTGATGGTTCTTCGTGAAGGCGCGGAGCTCATTCTCATTTTGAAAGCCGTCGAATTGTCATTTGACGGCCTGCAAGTCTGGATCGGCACAGGCCTGGGCATCGCGCTCGCCGTATCTGTCGGCATATTTTTCTTTCAGGGCACTCTGAAAGTTCCTCTGGGCCGTTTTTTTGCGGCGACAAGCACAATATTGATCGTTATCGCCGTTCAGCTCTCGCTTACGGGACTCCATGAAATGAGCGAGGCGCTTTGGCTCCCTTCGAGCTCGCACGAAATGGCGATCGTCGGTCCGATCGTCGGAAACGAGTATTTCTTTTTCGTCGTGATTCTTGCAGTTGCCGCGATTGTGGTTTTGCGCGAATGGTTCGCGCTTCGTGCCGCGGCTGTGAATTCTGTCGAAAACCCGGCGGAAAGGCGCCTCCGCCAGCACGAGCATCGCCGCAGTCGCATTTGGACCGCGGCCACAGCCTTCCTTTGCCTGGTGGTGATTCTCTCGTTGACCGCCGAGTTTGTCTACACGCGCGCAGCGGCCGCGCCGCCCACAGCGGAAAAGCTTGTCGCTACTGGAAATACTGTCCGCGTCCCGCTTTCGGATATGAATGGCGTGAATCTTCACTTCTACTCGGTGGATGTCCAAGGCTCGTGGATACGGTTTTTGGTGATCCGAAAGCCCAACGGTCAGTACGCAACCGCGCTGGATGCTTGCCAGATTTGCGGAGCTAAGGGCTTTCGCCAGGAGGGCTCAATGCTCATCTGTCGCAATTGCGGCGCGCCGATTAACACGACGGCCGTCGGAATGCCCGGCGGATGCAATCCCATTGCGTTCACGTCGCACGTGGACGGCGGAGATCTCGTCATTGACGCATCCGCGATTTCCGCAGCCGTCTCTGAAATTCAAAAATAGAACCGAGTGCGCGCCGAGAATAAATGTTCATTCGCCTCGTCAAAGAATCGTTTCTTCGCAATCCGCGACGCAAATTACTCACCGGCGTCGCGATTGTTTTGGGCATGACGGTTGCCACGGCGACCTTCACAGTCGCTGTGGACGTTGGTGATCAGCTCGCCCGCGAATTTCGCAGTTTCGGCGCCAATTTGCTGGTCACTCCGCGCGCGGACACCTTGCCGGTGGAAGTCGGCGGTGTCGATTACCGGCCGGTTTCGGAGGGCGCTTATCTTTCGGAAGCCGATCTGCCCAAACTGAAAGCAATTTTCTGGCGCCACAATATTCTTGGATTTTCGCCTTTCTTGGATGTCCCAGTTAGCGTCACTGATTCCCAACAAGGTCGTCCGGATGCCGATTTCTCTGCCACTCTCATCGGTACCTGGTATAAGCATCCGGTTTCCGTGGAAGATGGTTCGATATTCACCACAGGCGCGAGCTTCACACATCCGTGGTGGAAGATTCGCGGCCGATGGTTCACCGAGGGTTCAACGGAATGCGTCGTGGGCGCGTCATTGGCGCAAAAATACGGCCTAAGAATTGGCGATTCGTTGAAGCTATCTCGCCGAGGTTCCTCCGACACGGAGGCATTCACGGTCGCAGGCGTTATCTCCACGGGTGATTCCGAAGACGATGCCATCCTTTGCCCTCTTTCCGCCGCACAAAATTTGGCCGGGAAACTGGGGCAATTTCGCAGACTTTCTGTCAGCGCCTTGACAAAGCCAGAGGACGCTTTCTCTCGCCGGAATCCGAACACCATGAGCCCAGCTGAATTTGATCGCTGGTACTGTACGCCTTACATCAGTTCCATCAGTCGGCAAATCGAGGAAGTTTTTCCCGATACCCAGGTGCGTCCGGTCCGGCGCATTGCGGATACGGAAGGCCGCATCCTTTCTCATGTGAGTTTGTTGCTATGGATTGTCACCATAGCCGCGCTCATCGCAGCGGCGCTTGCCGTTGCGGCAACATCGGCAACGACGGCGATGGAGCGCCGGTCCGAAGTGGGGTTAATGAAGGCCCTCGGCGCGTCAAATTTTCTCGTGGGCAGCCTTTTTCTTGCTGAGCAGATTCTGCTCGGCGTGGTTGGCGGCTGCATTGGATTCGCAATCGGAGCGGGTTTGGCCCGCGAACTGGGTGAAACCGTTTTTGGCATCGCGACCTCTCCTCGGCTGATTGTCTTGCCTGTCGTTCTGGCTGGCGCAATGCTGATTGTAATCATCGGAAGCTGGATTCCGCTGTATCGAGCCGCGCATGTTTCGCCAGCCCCAATTCTGAGGGGCGAATGATGTTCAAACGGCTCCTGTGGCATCTGCTGCGAGGAAACAAAATCCGTTTGACTGTGGCTTTGCTTGCGCTTATCAGCGGGGCAGCAGTGATTTCAGCCCTGATGAATCTGGAGTTTGGCGTCAGCCGGGAGCTTGCCCAGGAATTTCGTTCGCTGGGAGCAAATGTGGTCATCTCTGCGCTGTCAGAACCTGCTGATACACATGGTACGGCTGCTCCGCTGCTGATCGATACGTCCGTCATGCATTCCGTTGAGACATCGCAATCGTCTGGTGTAAAGGCGTCGCCGTTTCTCTACTTGGCGGCGCGCGTGGAGGCCACATCGCCTCAAAATGTCGTGGTCGCCGGTACCTGGCTCGATCGCGCCGCGCAGTTATTTCCGTGGTGGCAGATCACAGGTAGTTCCTCGATTTCGCGCGCCGATCTAACGCGCTGCTGGATTGGCCGAAACGTGAGTCGGAGCCTCAGTCTCGCCGTTGGCAGCGCGCTTCCAATTCATTACGGCACTCGCACCGTGAATCTCACCGTTGCCGCCATTGTGGACGCCGGTGGTCCAGCGGACAACCAGATATTCGTGAACCTTCCCGTCGCACAGAACCTGGCCGGCGCGGATGGCAAAACACAGTTCATTGAACTCAGCGTTCCAGGCTCAACCGAGGATATTCGTGCAGTTCAAAATCACTTGCAATCGCTCCTGCCGGAGCTGTCCGTTGAACCCATCCCGCAAATCACCGAAGCCGAGGGAAGCCTCCTGCGG
>JASHYE010000006.1 GCA_030043155.1 Candidatus Acidiferrales bacterium
ATCGCATATTCAGTCCAGTGCATCTCGCGTTTCTCGTCCACGCCAGTGAGCCGATAAATCAATTTTTCTATTGGCCGCAGAATTGAGTCGAGAAAAGTCTTCTCGCCATTGAACACGCGCACAATGAAAGCGCCTAAAGGCCTCGTGACCAGCAAAATCACGCCAAGAAGAAATAGAATTTGGAACCAACCGTTTGCTGTCATCACTAGAATTTCTCCGGCCATAACAGGGCCGCGAGCAGATATCCGCACACCAGCACGCAAATCACAATCAACGCGATTTCTCCCGCAACGTGCGGACCAGTTCTCATTGTGAGAAGCAGCGGATTCATCAGCATCGTCGCTCCTTACTTCAGTCGTTCACATCCGCGAACGTAAAGAATGCTGATCGCGAAGAAAATCACTGTCGCCAAAATGTAAATCGCATCTTTCACGCTCTAACTCCGATAGATCCTATGTTGCCGTTCAAATCCGCCAAAAGCTAAAACTTGACCAGGATGTCCAAATCAATAAAGGACTGATCCTTGCGCAGATCCGGAAACCAAACACTGCTGATCCCGCCCCCACAAGCAACTTCCGCAGCGGCCAGCGTCATTTGTCCCGACGACGCCCCGCTAATGCACGCGTAATCTTCGGGAGAACCGTTGTTTCCGCCCGGAGGCGTGATGCCGCCGCGACCTGTCCAATACGGCACATTCGCGTGCCGATAGTCATACTCCCAACGAAACGTAATGTATTGGCTCGGCATGTAGTCGAATGTGTAGGACGAATCCCAGGCTTTGAATGGATTACCGGGATTTTCCGTAAAATATGGCGAGTTCGTCGAGGCCGTAATCGCCGTCTCGCCATTGATGGGCGGCAGAAGCACCAAATACCGCCCCGGGTTGTTGATTTCGCCGCCGCCGACAGTCATCGCAAACAAATCTTTGTGAAACCAGAACCGGTTGTAGGCCATATAACCAAGAAAGCTCTGCTTCGGCCCGCCCTTGGTATCGCCGTGGCAGCTTACGCCCGCGCCGTACTCGCAACCCATATCTCCGGTCAACGTGAACGCCATCTTGTCGAGAGTATTGTTCGGTTGGTCGAAATACTTCACTTCGACGCTGTCGTCGGTGTGCATCCGCCTGCGTCCCGGCGTGAATAAATCATCCTCACCCACTCCGTAATTATTCGAAATGATGTTGATCCAGCCTGCTGGAGTCCATTTAACCTGGCCGCCCACTCCGGGCGAATGATTCGCCGAGCCGTATGCCTGCCATCCATTGATGAACCATGGCTCGATTTTCAAATGCGCAGTCGGGAAAATCTGCACGCGCAAGCCATTGAAAAACCACGGTGTGTTCGACGAAACATACGACGGCTGATACGCCCAGTTATCGAAATTGTAAAAGCTGAACAGGCCGATATACGACATGAAAATGCCCGCATCAATGTTGACGCCGTGCAGGACATCCCAGTGATATCCGCCGTACCCTTCCGAAATATATCGGTAAGCATCCGAAAGGTCGTATTGACCATTCCCCGGGCTTGGGTCGTTTCGCGGAATGGCCTGCGAATACATTCCGAACTGCGTCAAAATCCGTCCATGAACATTATCGTAGTGAAAATCGCCGCCGACACCCAGATCCTCCAGCTGAACTTCTTGCGAGCGAAAAACTTCCGTCGATCCATCCATCGAGTGGTCTGCGGGGTGATTGAAATCATAAGCATAAGTTGTATCCACCCTCACCTCAGGGGTGAAGAATTTTGAGTCAAACGCGGGCGTCTTCGTGCGTGGATTGCCATTCAGCCATGTCCAGTCGTAATCCGAAAAAGGCGCGATTTTTGCAGGCTTCTGTGGAGGGGTAGATGACGACTCCTGCGTTGGCTGCGTCACAGTGGAAGATTCGCTCTTGTCCGAAATTGCCGGCGAAGAGTTCACGGTCGCCGGCAAAGACTCTTCCGCATCAGTCAAGTGACCCTGCTTCGCATTAAGCGTGCTCGAGGCCGTGGTACTTGGTGCCAGCGTCGCTGAAGAGGCGCTGGCTAGTTCGCTCGTCTTCGTGGTTGGTGCGGTATTCTTCGGCTGCTCCGTCTGCTGATCCTGCTTCTTGAGTTGCGCTTCCAGCTCTGCAATGCGTTTCTTCATTACCTCCAGTTCTTGGAGAATAGCAGCGCGCTGGGCGTCAGCGCTGGCTTGCTGATCCGGAGCCGGCGCACCTTGCTTGTTTGAACTAGACGAGCTCGTGTTTTGTGCGAAACACGGCATGCACCACGCGCCCATAACTGCTGCGCAGATCGCTAGGCCCACCGCGCAATTTCGTAGAAAGCCTGTCATACACGTCTCCTCAGTTGTCATGCCGTGCAGAATTCCACCAGAATTTCCTATGCGTTGAAGAAACTTGCATCTCCTGCAACAAGGTGCAGGCGAATGGGCGAGAAAGTCGTAAAAAAGACGTAAGGATTTTCTAAGGGAGCGTCAAAGCAAAGAGGTTGCTTAGGAGTCAGTCTGCCAAGCCCACGCGACGCAGCAAATCCCGGAAGCGCGGGTCGCTGCGGAGAGGGTCGTATATGGGGTCAACTTTGAGGCTAGTGAGTGTATTCGATCGTTCGAGGAATCCCTTTTGCAAATCAGCGAAGACCTCGTCTCGCTGACCTGCGGCAATGCAAGTCAAGATTGCCGAGGAAAGCCAAGTTGTATCATGTAAATGCTCAACGTTTGCCTGCCTGTACTCAGCGACGGAGCGTCTGGCCTGCAGAAGATTTCCTGAGCGGTCGTAGACGTAAGCTTGAAGTGCCAGGATTCCCGGTGAATCGTTGGTACGGCGCCATTTCTCGATATCTTTAAGGGCTTCGTCAAATTGCTTCGCTGCTATATAGGAGAAGATTAAGAGACCGTGCGCACGGGTGAAGTCAGGTTTGATTTCGAGTGTGGTGCGAAGTTCTTGGATGGCAGCAGCATATTGACGAGAATTGTACAAAATGGCGGCGTGATCGGTGACGATAACGAGCGATAGGGGATCAAGCTGGCGCGCGAGTTCGCTCTCCGCAAATGCTTCATCAAAATGTCCTCGCCACATAAGGTATTCGGCATACCACTGATGGGCGGTCGGATAATTCGGGTCTAACTGGATAGCCAAGCGGAATTCCTTGCCCGCAGTTTGCCAGTCCCAGTCGTAATTCTCAGTGATTAAGGCGAGCGAGGTGTGCGCCTCGGCGAGGCTGTTGTCGAGCTGGAGAGCTTTCAGAGCCGCAGCGCGAGCCTTTGGGATAACCTCTTGCGGCGAAGCTTGAAAGTAACTACTCGTCAGCGCGTAGGCGTCAGCAAGCGCCGCATAAGCGCGGGCGTAATTCGGATCCTTGGCGATCGCTTGCTGAAAGTAGTCGATTGCGAGCACAAATGCCTGTTGGCTCCTCGCGTTGAGAAAGTAACGGCCTTTCAAATAGAGATCGTACGCCTCGTAAGGAACAGGCGCGACGGCGGGTTGAACGCTCATAGCGGGATTGCCCCGATGGCCTCCTAGAGTGAGTTGAATTTCGTCGGCGATCTCCTGGGCAATCTCGCTCTGCAACGCAAGCAAGCTGGTGAGCTCACGGTCGTATTGATGAGCCGATACGACGCTACGATCCCGCACACGAATCAATTGCGTGTTGATTCGAACACGTTGCGAATCGCGGCGAAGGCTGCCCTCGAGAATGTATTCGACTCCGAGACGCCGGGCGATTTCATCCAAATTTCCGGGTGCGCCTTTGTACTCCATGACGGATGAGGGCGCGATGACGCCAAAGTTCTGCGGAGCAGCCTGCTCCAGTTGAGCGATCATTTCTTCGGTGAGCCCATCGCTCAAATAATCCTGTGTGGCATCGCCGGTGAGATTCTCGAACGGAAGCACCGCCAGCATGGTCCT
>JASHYE010000244.1 GCA_030043155.1 Candidatus Acidiferrales bacterium
GTCGCTGGAGCGCGTGAAAGACATCGCCGAGTCGTGGTTTACGATGAGCGAAGCGGAGCGCGAGCGCATTCGGCGGGAGTGGAATGCGTAGGCGGTTGCTGCAGAAAACTCTTACTTGTTATTCGGGAGAAATCTTCAGGTGCGTATTTTCTCGGAAAAATGCGGATTCCTCGTCGCTTCGCCTGCCTACCGCAGGCAGGCTCCTCGGAATGACAATGGAATTTGTCTTGGGTGCTCGTCACGGCGGCTCGTAGTGCTCACGCGACTGCGGAGGGCTTGCGAGCAGTGACGGTGCGGGCGGGAGGCCAAGTCCAAAAACTTGGCCAGGATATTTTGACGTCGTCCAGTCGCGATTTGCGCAATTCGTCCGCATACAGGCCAACACTTTTCATGTCGGAGAGAGCGACCTGACCGCCTGACTTGAGAACACGCACGATTTCGCGAATTGCTTCGCGACGCCCTTCGTGACTGGGAATGTTGTGAATGGCAAAATTCGCGACGGCGGCATCGAAGCTGGCGTCCGCGAAAGGCAGTTTGCGCATATCGCCATCGCGGACTTCAACGCGTTCAGCGACTTCCTCCAGAGCGGCATTGCGAAGAGTGGCTTCGCGAGAATTGTTGCCCTGATCGACTTGAGACCATAAGTCAATACCAACGGCGCGACCGTGCGGAAGGCGTTTGGCAGCGCCGATCAGAAGAAGACCGTGGCCGCAGCCAACATCGAGAATGGTTTCGTCGCCGCGCAGATTCAATCCGTCGAGCAAGCGATCACGAAGGTGAAATTTGCCGAAGCGGCTGCTGGCGAACAACAACGCGGCGGAGGCGAGGCAGCCAATGCCGCTGTTTTGCACTATAAAAGCCATGCCGATCCAGAAGCCGACGTGTCGGCTTAACGCCCAGCGTACGAGGAAGAAACCAATGATCGCTGCGGTGAGGCCGCCGATGAGCAGTCCGCGAAAAACTCCCGGACCGTCAAGGCCGTAATCAACGCGAGGGTTACGCATAGTCAGAAGGCTACTTCAGTCTGTTTCCAACGCGCGAGGATTTCGAGGGTTTGGCGCTGCGTGTCGGCGATGGTGAGCGAGCAGTCGATAATGTCGTCAGCGAACTGGCGTTTTTCGTCGAGAGGCATTTGCGACGCGATGCGGCGTTCCGCTTGTTCGGGGGTACAGCCTCGGTTGAGCAGGCGCGAGACCTGCTGGTATCGCGTACACCACGCGAGCGCGAGGCGGTCAAAATTTTTGTAATAGCCGGCTTCAATGTGCAGAGCCGCGACGACCACGGCAATCGATGAGGCGTCTTGTTGAGCAATTTGCGCGAGCTGACGCGCGATTTCCTGCAAGACTGGCGGATGAGTAAGGGCATTGAGGCGAGCCAGTTTTTCGGGATTTCCAAACACGAGCTCGCCGAGCTTGGCGCGGTCGATTGCGTCATTTGCACCGAGAATCTGCGGGCCGAATTCCGCGACAATCTGCTGCGAGACGGGATTTGAGGGTTTCAGGAATTCATGCGCGACCAAATCGGCTTCGATGATGTGGCAGCCGTTTTGCTGGAGCATTCGCGCAACAATGGATTTGCCGCTGGCGATTCCTCCGGTGAGACCGACCGTCAGCATCAGAGCTCAGCGCGAAGAAATAACTGGTTCAGGGGCGCGCATGCCTCGCCGAAGACGCGCAGCTTTTACCGTATTGCTCATGAGCATGGCGATGGTGAGCGGGCCGACGCCTCCCGGAACAGGAGTGATCGCTCCGGCGACCTGCGCAACATTGGGATGGACGTCGCCGACGACGGCGGAGCCGTTCTTGCGGAACTTTTCGAGACGCTCAGGATTGTGAGCGAAGATTTTTTCGGCCTGGCGCGGATCGGTGATGCGCGTCGTTCCCACATCGATGACCGTGGCGCCGGGGCGGACGTCGTCAGGCACAACGAGAGCCGCGCGGCCGGCGGCGGCGATGAGAATATCGGCTTCGCGCGTGAATTTGCGGAGATCGCGCGTTTTGGAATGGCAAACGGTGACAGTGGCATCGGCGTGCATCAGAAGAAGCGCCATCGGTTTGCCGACGATGTTGCTGCGTCCGATGACCACGGCGTCCGCGCCGTCGACGGGAATTTTGCTGCGGCGGAGAATTTCCATCACGCCGAGCGGAGTGCAGGCAATCATGCTGGGGCGCTCTTCGACGAGCCGGCCGATATTGATCGGATGAAAGCCGTCAACGTCCTTGGCGGGATCGACGGCTTCGAGAATTTTCTTGGCGTCGATTTGCAAGGGAAGCGGAAGCTGGACGAGGATGCCGTCAACGTCGTCGCGAGAGTTGAGTTCACGCACAATGGCGAGGAGTTCGGCCGTGGTGGTATTTGCCGGCGGCGTAAGGTGGACGTTGCCGAGGCCAAGCTGCTCGCATGCTGCAATTTTGCTGCGGACATAAATTTTGGAAGCGGGATCATCGCCGACGAGAACGGCAGCGAGTCCCGGGCGGACGCCGATCGATTTTAATTCGGCGATTTCCTGGGCGAGTTCTGTATAAATTTGATCGCGGATGACCGTACCACTGAGTATTCGTGCGGACAAAAAAGTCTCCCTTGGGGTAAATTCGGATTACTCACCATCATAACATACGGAGTTGCGGAGGTTCCGCTGCTAGCAGGTGCTTGCTGCAAACACGAAGGCAGCCCTCAGCGGCTAAAGCCGCATTCATTCGAGCGATTTGCGGCACGGTTGAAACCGTGCCCTTACGAAAACGATGGTTTCGCAGCACCCTGCTAAAATGAATATCGGTTCAAAGAGGAGCGATTCGACATGAAGTGAAAATCGCCTTATGAGTATCAAAAGAG
>JASHYE010000245.1 GCA_030043155.1 Candidatus Acidiferrales bacterium
GCTCGCGCCTCCTCCGAGATGGCCAATGCTTGAACGTCGTTTCCCTGCGCTTGTTGCAGAGTGATGGCAAGATCAAAAAAAAATCCGCGTTCGTTGGCGAAGCCCTGCTTCATGAAATCGATCGGCACGAGCCTTCGTCGAATTCGCTCGAGGTTATTCAGCGCCACGCTCACGTCCGCCAGCGCCGCGTTTGTTTGCCCCAGCCCGTTTTCAGCGCGCGCTCGCCAATAGAGGCCATAAAGATCGTTATCACGATCGCCAGTCTTCAGGGTCAATTCCAAAGCGCTATTGGCAGCCTTCAGGGCAGCGTCGTAGCGCTGCAGCCCGATGTCCGCTTCGCAGAGCTGAATGTAAAGATTCGCGCGAAGGGAAGGATTTTTTTGCTGCGAAAGAACCTCCTCCAGCATCCCCGCCGCAGCATCGTACTGCTTCAGTTCAATATTCTCAGCCGCAAGGTTGCCCAGCAAAAAGCTTATCAGCCGGGAAGAACCAGTCCTGCGCGCGACCGCCAGAGCCGCCTCGTATACGGTCAAGGACTTAGCGGGCTGTCCCATTTTGTCGTATGCAATGGCCATCGCATTCATTGTCTGCGCGGTGCCGTCTTGATCGCCAATTTCCTGCTGAATCTTGAGCGCCCGCTCGTAAAATTCCAGGGCGCGAGCCGGTATACCATGGGCGCGGTAAACTCGTCCTTCGCTGATTAATACCCGCGCAAACGAGAAACGATCACCTGCTCGCTCGAAGCAGTTCGCAGCCGCATCCAGCTTTTCGATCGCGCCCGCGTAGTCGGCGTCACTAAACAGATCATCGCCCCAATCCTCCAGGAGGCCTCCTTCTACTATTGGGTCCTGGTTGGTCCCGAGCAGTGCGAGCCCGCGTTGAATGTCCTGTATCGCTTCCTGCGGGCCGAGTGACGGGTCCATACTCAAGTCTCTCCAAACATTTGCTTCCCGGAGAACATCTTTCCGCAACTCATATTCGTGGAGTGCACTTCGATAGAATTGGCGCGCGCTTACCCAGTCGCCCTTTTCTTGAGTAAGCATGCCGAGATCCTGCTGAGCTTTTGCTGTGCAATACGAATCGCGGGCTGCTTCGCACAAAGCAAGCGATTGCCCCAGTTCTTTTCTCGCGGCGTCATATTGGGATTGGGCTAAGAGAACGACGCCCATTCCACGGTAGCCTTCTGCGCTCGCGACAGGATTACTCTTCTGCTCGGCGAGTGAAATGGCCTGCTTGAACTGCGCGATCGCTTCGGGATATTGATCGTGTTCATAGAATGAAAAACCGGCTTGCAGCGCTTGCTGGATGTCTTGTTTAGACTCATTGTTCGCCGGCGCCGTTGGCTGCCTCAACGCGGGAATCACCTGGGAGGTTTGCTGGCCAAAACACGCAGAGATACTAAGAAAGGCAATGGCTGCGGAGAAAGTCGCGCCAAGCAACCGTTCCCGGAGAATTGATTTGACGCGCACTCCTGTTCACCTCGGCAGCGTGCTTTGATGAGACGAAGACAATTCTTTTAGTCCAGCGCAGGCGCGAGCCTGGTACTCGCCGGGCCGATTGCACAGATCCTGCAGAGGCGCGACAGCAGCTTCCGCATGTCCGGAACGAACGTCGGCGATAGCTCGATACCACTGACATGCTCCGCCCAGCGGGCCGCTCACGAGAGTTTCGGCGCGTTGGAGGGTATTAGCCGCATCCGCATTCTTACCCTCCATGAGAAGCGACACACCTAAATAAAACGCGACTTCCGGCGACGTCGGATATTTTTGCGCAAGCGCATTGAGGCTTTTGGCAGCTTCCGCATAATTGCCTGCTCGATACGGAGCGAGTGCGCGCATCAGATCGTTCAGATAAGTTTCCCGGTTTTCGGATGTACCCCGCATCACCAGTGGAATTGGCGCGCTGACCGTCGGAGGCTTGAGAATAAAGACTGTTGCTGTGGCGGACGAAATTGCCGATGTACTGTGGCCGGAATCCTGCGCTGGGTATCGATTCCACACGATAAGAAGACAAATTGCGGCAACAGCCGCCGCAGGAACTATGGCCCAAAACCAGCGCCAGCTTCGCGACTGCTTGGGAAGAGAAGTGTCGCTGAAGACCCGTTCACGAATTCGCTTGCCTTCCTCCGAAGTGATGGCCGCCTGAATTTGCTCGAGATCAGCGGCGAGAATTTGGCATACACGGCAACCTCGTAGATGCTGTTGCACGGCATCCTTCAATTCCTCCGGCACAGCGTAGGCGCGAGCCGCTTGGAGCAGATCGGGCGGTGGACAGCCCTTGAACTTCAAAGATGCACCTAGCTTCTCCATAAAATCGAGTTCATCCGGCTCAAAATCACTCGACGGCTGTTTGGGCGCGCTGGCCATAAGAATCCTTTGCGAGTTCTCTTCTCAGAATCTCCAGGGCATACTGCAAATGACCCTTCACTTGTGTTTCGCTGAGCCCGGTGTGATTAGCAATCTCCTGCCGCGTCATGCCATGAACGTATCGGAGCGTCAAGCAAACGCGGTGAACTGCTTTCAAGGCTTTGTGCTCGAGCAATTCGACGTTCAATGGAGGCTCTGAGGCACCGCTCCTTTCCCTCGCCCACTCCTGGCAATACTGTTGTTCAGTTGACTTGCGCCGCCAGTGGTCGAGCACCTTGTTCTTGGCAACCGTGAACAACCAGGCCGGTAATCGGTCTTCGTCTACGGTGTCGCGATTCCGATATAGAGCGAGAAAAGTATCGCTCGTCACATCTTCCGCGAGAACGCGACTTCCCACGAGGCTAACTGCATAGCGGAAAAGGGACCCTACGTGAGCCCGATAGATTTTGTCAAAGTCCCACACGTTATACGTTCGAGGAAGGCACTCTGGAATAAGCCATGAAAGATTTCCCGCTGCGGTTAATCCAACCCCTTCCTTAAGGACGACCTGTGGAGTGAAAAGTAAACCCTTTCGCGCGCCTCGTCAAGCTTTGGACCTGTAGCTTCAATGCCCCGCCGTGCACCCGTGTGGAACAGCAAAAAGTGATGGGTCTGGAACTTTCAGTGCGATATCTGTGAGGAAATTCGTGCTCTGCGCTTTCCCGTTTTTGTCGAAGCCTTCCATCTTGGTTACCAGACCGAGGTCTTTCAGGATCCAGACTTTCCCGGTAGAAGCTTTACCTCCTCCGGCTGTCGTGTTGTCAGGCTCCAAGACCACATAATGCAAACCATTTAGTGTCACATTGTGGGAAATCAGTTTTGACTGGGTCGATGCCTTGATTGAATCGATTGGCACCGTGAAGCCCGAGAGGTATTCTCCAATGGTCTTTGCCTTCAGCAAATCCGGTTGGGACTGGCATGTGTGGTTGTGTGGCGAAACCTGATAAAACCCCTTGGGCTGAAAAAAAGCGAGAGTGTAGATAAGGTCGTCTTTGGCAGTCGGATCGTCGGAGGGTGCCAGGAAATCGGCGCGCACTTTCGAGCCATCCACGTACAGGTGCACCGGCGCACCGGTTATCGGGTTGATTGCTGTGGCGGAGAAGGATTTACCCGTATAGCTCTGCGCAGAAACATATGCGCAGGCCAGGAAGAGCGTGATTGTC
>JASHYE010000246.1 GCA_030043155.1 Candidatus Acidiferrales bacterium
TTCTACGGATTCTTCTTCAACGCATCCTGCTTCGGATCTCCCGCCGTCGTCGCCGCCGCATTCTGATACCGCGTCAGGTACGGCATGAACGGCGTCACTTCAAACGGCATTTTCTCCCGCGCCGACAGCAGCTGCACCGGCTTCGACTTCGCCATCTCGATCGTATCGTCCCACGAATCCAGCACGATTCGCGAACCCAGCGGCAGTGCCGCCACTTGCGCCACATTCGTCGGCTGCAACTGCGGCGCTCCCTCCATCAGTTGGTTCGCCATGTAAACGTGATTCCCCAGATTCGCGCTGATCAGTTGCGGCAACTCTTTCTGTTCCGCCGCCAGTTGCTTCAGGAAAAGCCCCACCGTCCCCAGCTGGTTTTTATAAATGGAATTCCTCAGCAGCTCGATCGCCTTTTTCGCCGCCACTTCTTCGTCGGCTTCCGAAGTACGGAACGACATCCTCTTCATCGTCTCCTGCGCCGAAACCATCGTCGTGTCGTTGAACGAATACTCATCCGGAAGATTCTGCCCCGTGATCACCGCGCCCAACTGATGCGCGATAATCGCCGCAATGCTCGCTTCATCCGGCAACACATCCAGCAAGCCGCGTGTGATCACAATCGTATGCCCGATGCGGAAAGCCTCCAGCGTCGAAGTCAGCAGCACCCGGCAGCGAACCTCTGGCTCGATGTCCAGATTGTTCGGCACTTCCAGGTTGTTCTCCACCTGGTCCAGCGCCTTGTCCACCGGTCCCGGAGGCGCAACCAATCCATTCCGCTGCAGCCGGTCGAGCACGTTGTCTTCGCCCTCGCGCTGCCACTCACGTGCCGCCATCACCGGAGAGGTATCCTGCGCCGCCTGCGCCTGGTCTTGTACCTGCGGCGATTCCACTGTCAAGTCGCTGAACTCCGATTCCCGCCCCGCCAGCTTCAAGTCGTAGCCCCAAAGCCGCGTCTGCGACCGGTATGTCACATGCCCAAACGGAAAATCCTTCAGGTCCGATTCCGCGCTGTAGATGTATGACGGAACCCACATATTCGGCGCCACATTCGTTCGCCAGCTGTCGAAGTGCAAATTCCATCCGAACGTCCGCGCCACCGGCACGAATACGCCATTGAACCGCACAATCGCATAATTCTGGTCCTCGACCCAAATTCTTCCTTGGAACCTTCCGTCTCCCGATTTCGGCAGCGGCGTCACATCAAATACCAAACATTTCACCGCGCCCAGAAATTCCCGCCGCACGTAATCGAATCGATAGTGCTGCAGGTCGAAGTCGACCGGATCCACGAAAATCATCTGCAAAAAACCCGCCGGCACGTACGAATTCCCCAGCAGCGAGCTCACATCCTTGATCGGATTCAATTTGTGTATGAACCCCGCGTTCGCGTCGTGCAGCATGCTGCGGTCCACGACTCCGCGGCTCAGGTCCGCCACGCCCAGATAATAATGGTCCTTCTCCGGCACCGCACCCAGTTGCGGATCCCACTTCATGTCCTGAATATAAGTTTCCACAATCGGGCTGTAATGCCGCACCGTCGCCACTTCCTGATGTTCCCGCGCCAGAATCGCATTGATAACCTGCTGTTCCGTCGTAGGCTGGTTCGGCGCCGCTACCGGCTCACTTGTAGGCGGTGTTTGCGTTTGCGCAAATGCCGGTCCGGCCAGGCATACCCCAAGAGCCGCGGCGAGAATCCAGCGATTCCCCATCCCCATGACTTCTCCCCCTCAGTGCATTCAATTCTCAATTAATAGGCTAGCTCGAAGTCGATTCGTACATTCGCGGGGAAATCCGCCGGCTGCCCGTCCTGCTTCGCCGGCGTAAATTTGATCTGTCGCGCCGCGATCTCCGCGTTCTCGTCCAAGCCATGCCCTAAACCCTGCAGGACCCTGAGCACCTGAACTTGACCATCCGCCTTGAACACAACTTGTAGAACGACGTCGCCCTGAATCTTGTCCTGCCTTCCCTCCGCAGTGTACTGCGGTTCCGGCTTATAGAGAATCACCACTGGGGTTGTTTCCGGCGCTTCCACCGAAGTCTTTCTCACGTGCGGGCCACTCGTCGCACTGTCATCCGTGAATCCGCCCTCCTGCACTTGCCCGCTCCGTCGCTCGCCTCCGGCAATCGCCGTCTCGTTGCCGAATCCCGCGCTCTGTACCGTACCCTGCAAGCCCTTTGCGCCTCCAGTGCCATTTCCTTTTCCCGGCCCTTCCGGCATGTCAAATCCACCCGCCGCATTGATATTCACCGGCTGCGTCATCTTCCTGCTCGTCGACTTCAGCCCATCCGGGTCTCCAAATCCGCCTGTCTGCACCGGCGCCTTCGGCTTTTTCAAATCGGGTGGCGCCGAGCTTCCCAGCGATATCGTCGGCTGATCCGGAACCATCCGCGCCCACTCGTTCACCTTTGGCGCTTGCGTCGGATTGTGCCGCACCACCGGCACAACATTCAGCTTTTCGAATACCGGCTCGATCAGCTTTGGTTTTGGGGGGTCCGGAACCATCACCGGCTCCAGTTTCGGTATCTCTTTTGCCACCATTGGCCGGCGCGTCATTTTCGGCTGCACTTTCGGTTGCGGTTTGAAGGGCTCGATCTCCGGAAGGGTGATCCGCGTCACCACATAATTCTTTGCTTCCACCATCTGCTTTGGAAAAAGCGCCGGTATCCACAGCGCGCACGCCAGGATAATAAATTCAATTCCAAATCCCGCGCCAAGCGAACGCCAGCGCGGCTTCCCCGAAGTCAGGAGCGTGAAGGCCTGATCCTGCTCGTTGTGATTGCCGTTCTCGTTAGACTTCCCGTTAGACCGCATTTACCCCTTCCCCATTCCTGGAAATCTGGCTGAAGTCTGGCTGCAGGGAGCAGACGCATTGTAGTACTGCGATGCGGGCGCGCGTGAATAGTACGAATGTACTAGTATCAGAGTGGGTTGCTTTAAGCGACAATCGAACCCCTCGTCGCGTTTTCCTCTCCTGCGGTCGTCTGCTCCTATGAAACCCCAATCGCGGTGTCGAGTTGCATGCCACTCGCTTCAATTTCCAGATATTCTCTTGGCCCTTGCCCCTAACCTCGGCGTTCAGCCTAACCCCCACCATCCACCTGCACGAGTTGCTCCAAAATCCCATATGCCTGAGCGAATGCCCAATCCTTATCTCAATACTCCCTTTAAATAGTGTCAATCAGGGCCGGAGTGTACCCCCATACGTGAAACTATTGACTTTCCTTCAAGCTATTTTGGGTCGCTTCAGCCATAAATCTTTCTTCACAATGAACTTCCTACCCGTTCTGGGAATTTTCTCTCTCCCTTCGGCTCTTTTCTGCGACTCATGTAATTCGCGCACGCGATTTCCTGAAAATAGAAAAGCCGGCATCTTTCGATACCGGCTTCCCTGTCCTTTATACCTCTTTTTTCAACTATTCATTCGGCTCGATCAAATAATACTGCGTTTGCGTCGGCGTACCTTGCGGTATCACCAACAAGAGCACCGGCTGGTCGTCCGCCTGTGAAAGTGCATTCCGGTAATCGGTCATGTTGTTGACGGTTTTCCGGTTCACTTCAATGATCACGTCGCCCCGCTGCAAGCCCTTTGCGGCTGCGGCGCTGCTCTGATCCACGTTGTCCACCACCACGCCTTTCGTTCCCATCGGCAGTTGCAGTTGCTGCGCAATGTCCGGCGTCAGATTCTGCACTCGCACGCCTTGCATTGCTTTGGCGCCGCTGGGGGAATTTTCGTTCCCTTCATTATTATTGTTGTTGTTTCCGCCCAGTGCCGTGTTTTGTCCCGCATAAGCGCTTCCTGGAGCTAGCGTCACGGGTACGTCGAACGTTTTTCCCTCTCGGAATACCTTCAGATGGACCGTCGTTCCCGGAGGCAAAGTGGCGATCCGCGCCGTCAAATCACCCGAACCAGTGATGGATTCATCATTGACACCAAGAATGATGTCTCCGCGCTTGATTCCGGCCTTTTCCGCCGGGCTTCCCGCAGAAACACCGTCCACCAGCGCTCCGTTCCCTCCGCCCGTGTAGCCAAACTCCTTCGCCATATCAGGTTGAAGATCCGTAAGCTCGATACCAATGTGTCCTCGTTCCACTTTCCCGTGCTCGATAATTTGCTCCATGATGCTGCGCGCCATGTTGACCGGAATCGCGAAGCCGATTCCTTCATTCCCGCCTTCGCCATTCATTCCGCCGCCATTCGAAACGATCGCCGTATTGATTCCGATCAAGTTGCCGTGCAAATCGATCAGCGCGCCGCCCGAATTTCCCGGATTGATCGCCGCATCCGTCTGAATGAAGTCCTCATATGCATCCCGCCGCTGCTGCTCCTCTATTTCAAGTCCGATGCTTCGCCCTGTCGCGCTCACGATGCCCATCGTCGCTGTTTCGCCAATTCCAAACGGGTCGCCGATCGCGAACACCACGTCTCCGACGTGCAGCTTCGAGGAATCGCCAAAGGTCAGCGTCGGCAGGTTGGTCGCATCAATCTTCACCACCGCGATATCTGTCGGCGGATCGGTGCCCACGACTTTTCCTTTGAACTGTTTATTGTTCCAATCCACTTCGATATCGCTGCCATGCGCCACCACGTGATTGTTCGTCAGAATGTATCCGTCTGGATTGATGATCACGCCCGAACCCAGACTCACCTCTTTCTCCGTCTGCGGTTCCTGCTGCTGTTGCCCAAACTGGTTTCCGAAAAACTGCCGGAAAAACGGATTGTCGATCGGCGAGTTCTGCTGCACCTTAACCACGTGCGTCGTGGAAATGTTCACGATTGCCGGAAGCGCCGGGTCCACCACCGACGCAAACCCATTCCCAAATCCCCCCAGCCGCACCGGATCCACCACTCCCGCCACTTTCACTGGCACCGCTGGCGCGCCGAACACCTGATGCCCGGCCCAGTGCATCGCCCACGTGCCCACTACCGCTCCTACGATGAGTGCAACAATCAAAAGCCCCAAGGCGACTCCGCGCCTCATGTGAACAACCTCCGTGCTCATGTCACTCCCTCCTTCGATCTTCTCCGGGCATTCCGCCCCTGCTATTTATGGACGTACAAAATGGAAAAAGGTTTACTCCTGACTTCCCCTCCCCAGCTTCCTTCGGCCACGCGTGCCAACTCCCGCTCACATCTCGCCCCATGCTCAAGCATGAATTTCTTCCCCTATTTTCATTCGCAACTGTGGCGGGAAAATAAACTTCCGTAGCGGAACTCTTCAACTAATCTTGCGCGGTCTCCCGCCCGTGCCTTTTCCCTCTTCCGCTCACGAACCTCGGCAACATTCTGTTAGATGCGCTCTTGGCCGTTTGCGACTGTCCTGATTTTACCGCATTCGCTTGCATCCGGCGCATCCCTTTTGACAGAATGTCACCCCTGCTTCAGTCGCCCAAAGAAAGGTCGCTCAGAAAATGAAACGCCAGCCCATCGCGCTTTTCGTCATCGCTTCCGCAATCATTTTTCTCGCCGCCGCTTCCGCGTTCGTCGCGCGCGCCGCCAATCCTCCCGCGCCGCAGGACATCGCCGTCGCGCCTCAGCTCAACAACGGAACCATGCCCGCGCTCGCCGCCATCGCCGGCCAGGGCATGATGAACGACCACGCCTACAAATTTCTCGAAGATCTCAGCGACAACATCGGCGCCCGCGTCACCGGCTCGCCGCAATGCAACGCCGCAATTCAGTGGGGCCTCGAAACCATGCGCTCCATCGGCTTGCAAAACGTTCACGCCGAGCACTGGCAGCTTTTCCGTGGCTGGACGCGCATCTCCGCCAATGCCGCCATCATTTCTCCCGCGCCGCACAAGCTCATGATCGACGCCATGGGATGGGTCGGCTCCACTCCGCAGGGCGGAGTCGACGCCGACGTCGTTCCCGTCAATGCCTATCAGCTCGACCAGGAAATGTCCCAGAATTCCGGCAACTGGCGCGGCAAAGTCCTCCTCGTCGTGCAAAAAGGCACGCCGCCCGATAACGGCATGGCCGGCTTCGCCAAATTCGGCATGTTCCTCAACAAAGCGCATGACGTGGGTGCCGCTGCCGTCATTGGCGGACAGGGCGGCGGCAAAGCGCAAGGCATGCACCTCACCCACACCGGAATTCTCGGCTTCGCCGTTTACTACGACATTCCCGTCGTCTCCATCTCCGCCGAAGATCAAGACCTCCTCGAACGCTTCATCGACCGCGGCGAAACTCCCCGCATCCACATCGACGTGCAAAATCGCGTCACCGCCGGCTCCGTAGACACTGCCAACGTCGTCGGCGAAATTCCCGGCACCGAGCATCCCGAACAGGTCATCGTGGTCGGCGGCCACCTCGATTCGTGGGACCTCTCCGAAGGCTCGACCGACAATGGCGCCGGCACCACCACCACTCTCGGCGCCGCCGAAGCCATCGTGCACTCCGGATTCAAGCCCAAGCGCACCATCCGCTTCGTCCTTTTCACCGGCGAAGAAGAAGGCCTGCTCGGCTCCATCGCCTACGTCAACACGCACAAAGCGGAAATGCAAAACCACGTCGCCGCGGTCATTCTCGACAACGGCCAGGGCCCCGTCACCGCTCTCAACATGGGCGGACGCAGCGACCTCCTTCCCGCCGTCGACCCCTTAGCCGCCAATCTCACCGCCTTCGGTAAAATCACCGCCAACGACGACACCGAATTCGGCACCGACACTGGCCCGTTCATCCTCCAGGGCCTTCCCGGCATCAATCTCGACCAGGACTCGCCCGAGTACCGCTACACGCACCACTCCAACGTCGACAGCTTCGACAAAATCAATGAAGCCGTCCTCGACCGCGACGCCACCGTGCAAGCGCTCGTCGCTTTCTGGATCGCCGACCGTCCCGAGCGCCTCGCCTCTCCCTGGCC
>JASHYE010000247.1 GCA_030043155.1 Candidatus Acidiferrales bacterium
AAAAGCGACCACGCCCTGCGATTTCATTTCGGTGGCGAGACGCGCGACGTCCATCGCTTTTTCTCGGCCGAATTGGCGGACGGCATCGAAGATCCATTGAGTGCGAGGGTGGTGACCCTCGGGCGCTTGGGTGACGGCTTCGCGGATGGCGGCAAAATTTGCGTGGACATCCTGTTCTCGGAGAAGCATCACGCCCACAGAAAGAGTGATTTCAGCGTAGAGGCAGTGCTGATTGCGCAGGTCCAATACGACCTGTTCGGCCAACTGGGCGTAGTCCTGCGGTTCGCGAAGGAACGAAGTCGCCCACTTGAATAAATCCAGGAATTCCGGGAATGTGCCCGTGTTGTAGCGTTCGGTGACGTTTTCTGGAGAAAGCTTTTCGCCGTGGCGTGCGGCGAGTTGAACAACGAGTGCGGGCGTGAGGCAGCCTTCGAGATGAAGGTGCAGTTCGGCCTTCGGCAGGCGCGCGAAGGGCGAGACGAATTCGGGCTGCGCAGCGGTCATTTCCGCAGGGGTCTTAATTCTAAGCGGTTTTTGCCGTAAGCGAATCTTCGCGGAGATGTTTCCGGCCTCGGATCAGGAAAATGACTGCAACTGTTGCCAGGATGATCAAGCCAGCTCTTTCGATGATTCCCGCGACAACAATGCCGCCGAGGACGACGCCTCCAGCAATGATCGCGAGGACTAGAAGCGCAGCGCTGAGAGCGATTAGGGCCTTGTCTGTCACAAGCATCAGATTGCGCTGCGCGACAGGGTCCGCGGCTCGCCCGGCGGCGCTGTGCCGCACGCCAAAGTCGAAATAGAAAAGCAAGCCGACGATGAGCCAAACGAAAAAGCGCACCCAGTTTTCGATGGTGAGGCTGGCCATGAGAACGAAACAAAACACCACCGAGGCGATGGGAATCCAGGGAGAGAAAGGAACTCGAAAGCCGCGCGGGCGATCTGGCTGGCGCTTGCGGAGGATCAGAACCGCGATGGAAACGAGAATGAAGGCAAACAGCGTGCCGATGTTCGCGAGATCGGCGAGCGTACCGATGTTGAAAATTCCAGCCGGAATTGCGACAAAAAATCCGGCAACCCAAGTGGAAAAGTCCGGCGTGCGAAAAGCCTTGTGAACACGCGAGAAAACCGTCGGTAATAGGCCGTCGCGTGACATTGCAAACCAGATGCGCGCTTGTCCCAACTGGTAAACGAGGATGGAGGAAATCATGCCCATCAACGCGCCCGCGGTGACCCAGCGGTCGGTCATCTTCAGGCCGATGGCTTCGAGGGCGATAGCGACGGGGGCGGCGTTGTTGAGGGTGTCCCATTTTTGAATACCGGTGAGCACGACGGCAAGAGCGACATAGAAAAGTGCGCAGACAAAAAGAGAAGCGAGTATGCCGATGGGCATGTCGCGCTTGGGATTTTTGCACTCTTCGGCGGCCGTCGAAACGGCGTCAAAGCCAATGTAACTGAAGAAAACGATGGCGCCGCCAGTAAGGACGCCCTGAAAACCATTGGGGAAAAACGGCTTCATGTTCGCGGGCTGAATGTATTTGCTGGCGACGATGCAGAAAACCGCGATGGCGACGAGTTTGATGCCGACCATGATGTTGTTGGCCCCGGCCGATTCGCGAACGCCGCGCACGAGCAACACGGTGAGGAACATGACGATGAGGAAGCTCAAGATGTTGAAGTGCAGCGACCAGCCCACCGCGGGGTCGTAGGCGGGAGTGCCGAGCGAATCCGGAAGGTGAAGGTGAAATGTACCGAGGAGATTATTTACGTAAGCCGAGAAGCCAACGGCGACGGCCATGTTAGAGACGGCGTATTCAAGGATTAAGTCCCAGCCGATAATCCAGGCAATAAGTTCGCCCAGCGTTGCATAAGTGTAGGTGTATGCGCTGCCGGCGATGGGAATCATGGAGGCGAGCTCGGCGTAACACAGGCCGGCGAGTCCGCAAACGAAGGCGACGGCAAGAAACGATACGGCGATACCGGGGCCGGCACCGGGGCGGCCGGTGACAATCGCGTGACTGCCGTGCATCAGGACGCTCAGAAGAGGCGCTTGAAGCAGGGAAGGGAAACGGTCGATTTCGCCAGCAGCAGCGGTGCCTGTGGTGATGAAAATTCCGCTGCCAATGATCGCGCCGATGCCCAGAGCGGTCAGGCTGAGCCAGCCAAGAGTTTTCTTCAGGCGATGCTCGGGGCGATCGGCGTCGGCGATCAGCCGGTCGATGCTCTTGGTGCGAAAGAGCTGCTGATTCATTTGTTCAAAGGCCGCTGTGTCGGCATGGCAAGGGGAGCACTGTACATTGAGCCGCTCTATCGCGCAACCGCTGCGATGCAGAGGGATTCGGGTTAGTTAGCTATACGAATTGGAGATGGGCGTAGCGCTCGATGAGCTTCTTGGTTCCGTAATCGCGGAAGCTGACCGTGAGGCGGCGATCATCACCGTCATCCTCGATTTTCAGAATGGTTCCTACGCCGTAGGAGGGATGGCGGACGCGAGCGCCGATGAGGCGATTTGGGGCGCCATGGCTCGCAGAGGAATTGACTTCGGGCGCGACATTCTGCTTGGGGCGGCGGAATCGCGGCGTGGATTGATAATAGTCGGGATCCGGCTCGTAGCGGCGCTATTCGCCGGGTTCGGCGATAGAGCCGGGAGCGGCTTCAACGAGATCAGCGGGAACTTCAGCTAGAAAGCGGGATGGCGTTGCGGCGGCGAGATCCGTGTTCGCCCAGGAGCGACGATAGATGGCGCGGGAAAGGGAGAGCGTGCGCTTGGCGCGCGTCATGCCAACGTAGCAGAGACGGCGCTCCTCTTCGATGTCATTGTCATTGTTCATGGAGCGGCCATGCGGGAGCAGGCCTTCTTCGAGTCCCGCAAGGAAAACGTGATCGAATTCCAGGCCTTTGGCGCTATGCAGAGTCATCAGCGAGACGGGGATGGTT
>JASHYE010000248.1 GCA_030043155.1 Candidatus Acidiferrales bacterium
CTCAATCCCACCCAGAAAATGTCTGGTTTGCTTCTGGCGACGAGTTCCAACAGGGACGCTTCTTCTTCGTGGCTCATTGGACCAAAGGGAGGAGCATAAGTTCCGACAACTCGTAAGCCGGGAAATCTCTTGGTCATCGCCGTCTTCAGTTGCTCCGCGATTCCCGGCCGGCCCCCGTAGAAAAAGTGACGGTAGTCATATTCGACCGAGAGACGACAAACTTCGCGCATGAGATCGGGACCGAAAACCCGGTCCATGTTTGAAAATCCTTGGAGCCTGCCCACCCAGACGGTTGGCATACCATCTGGAGTTGTCAGAAGGGACTCATTCAAAATGTGGCGAAAGCTCGGATCCTTTTGTGCTTCCATGATTCCGTGCACGCCTGTGACGCACACGTACCCCTTTTTTCCATTCTTCAGCCACGATTCAAGCAAATTCAAGGCTTCAGCCAGGTTTATGGCACTGATGCCGACGCCAAGAAGATTTGCGCGCGGAACGTCACGCGACCGCATCCTTTTTCTCCTGCGTTGGAACACGGCCAGCTTTCCGGAGCTCGCTCTGAATCCAGAGATAGGTGATTTTCAATCCGTCTTCCAGAGAAGTCGAAGGTTCCCATCGGAGAACTTCCCGCAAGCGCGTGTTATCACTGTTGCGGCCGCGGACACCTTGGGGTTTGGACAAGTCGTGGCGGGTCCGGAGTCTCTTCCCCCCGATCTTGGCAATCATCTCGAGCAACTGATTAATCGTTATCATCCGGTCCGTGCCGAGATTGAGGGGTTCCTGGTAAGAAGAGGCCATGAGTTTAATAAGGCCTTCCACGCAGTCGTCGATGTACATGTAGGAACGCGTCTGCTCCCCGTCGCCCCATATCTCTACCTCATCAGCATCGTGGGCTAACGCAACCTTGCGGCACAGGGCCGCGGGAGATTTTTCCTTTCCGCCCTCGTAGGTACCCAAAGGCCCATACACATTGTGAAAGCGTACGACCCGCGTCTCCATCCCATAGTCGCGACGGAAATACTTGCAGAGCTCCTCGGTAAAGAGTTTTTCCCAGCCATAACCAGGTTCGGGATCGGCAGGGTAGGCATCTTCTTCTCTCAACGGAGCAATGTCGGGCGTGTTCTGCTTGGATTGCGCATAGACACAGGCGGATGAAGAAAACAGAAATTTCTTGATTCCCCCCAGGCGGCTTGCCTCGAGCATGTGGGTATTTATGAGGATATTGTTGCGCGAAATATCTGCGTGTGAACTGGTGATGTAGCCGATGCCGCCCATATCCGCAGCCAGGTTATAGACCTGGTCAACACCGCGCGTGGCTTCGAGACAATTATCCCAACGCCGTAAATCGAGAATTGCAAATTCATCTGCTGCCGTGGGCTCATACTCCGGATTCTTGAGATCCGCCCCGCGAACCCAGTATCCGTCCGCTTTTAGGCGTCTGACCAAGTGATGGCCAATAAAACCTCCTGCGCCGGTCACGAGGATATTACCTTTCGAGGTCATATCTGTTTGTTGCCTCCATTTGTTTGATCACAACGAATTCACGGTTATTTCTCAAGCAATCATAATTCCAAGCGTGTTTGATTTACGCGCCCACTATGGCCAAGGGGCAATCAAAAATCAAGAGCCGAAAACCAATCTTTCAAGCGCCGGCGTGGGCTTTCTCGGTGTCGTTCAGACGCGATTGGATTACCCTCTCGTTTATCTGCATTAGCATTTGATAATTTTGTTCAGGAAGATACTTTTCCTGAAACTCAGCGCGCGCATTCACTCCCATCTCGCGCATCGCTTCAGGATGCGTCCAAGCCCACTCGATTTTGGCAGCCAGATCCTGCGGATCACCACTGGTGAAGTGTAATCCCGTTTGCGCATCTTTAACCAACTCCATCATCGAGCCAATGCGAGATGCCACGATCGGAACACCGCAAGCAAAAGATTCGGCGATTGTAAGGGGCAATCCCTCATAGCATTCGCTTGGGAATACCAGGAACCGGGCTCGTTTCATTTCGGCAAGAGTTTCAGCAGGAGACAAATGACCGAGCAGTTCGATATTCTTTATGCCGCATTGTCTTATTTCAGTCTCCAATTCAATTCGGAGGGGCCCATCTCCAGCGATGCGCAGTGGCACGTCGTCCTTGAGATGCGTCCAGGAGCGAATCAGAGTTCGCAGTCCCTTCTCCGGTGAGAGCCGGCCAGCAAACAAAACTGAATTTCCCCCGCCGCTGCGGCATCCCGGGTCAGGGTGAACAAAGCAAGGCTTGACTACAATTTTCTCCGCTGGCAGTCCACCTTCGATGAATTTCTTTCGTGCAAAGTCCGTGCATGCCACATAACAATCGATCTTATTATTCCATGCACCCAGGGCGCGCTGACCGGCAAGCATCAAGGCGAGAGTCGCTGTCGCACTTACCGAATTTTTATAGCACCTGTGCCGGACACTGCGAAGCAAGGTGTGCTCAATACATTCTTCGCATACGCGGCCTTGTCGCAGAAAATTGCCTGCCGGGCAAAAAAGCCGAAAATTGTGCAGTGTCTGCACCACGGGAACGCCGGCTTTCGCACACGCATAATATACCGAGGGCGAAATCAGAGGGACTATATTGTGCACGTGAGCAACGTCGGGCCGCTCGCGAGCGAGGAGAGAAGCTAGTTCGGCGTAGCTCGGCTGCGACCAAATGGCATTGAACCCCAAACGAAGTTGGCTAGCCAGGCCGTTGAGAACAATGTCTCCGCTCTGACGGGTATATTCGACGATTCGGTGCCCGGCGGAAGCTAGCAGGTCGCGTTCTTGTCGAACGCGTGCATCTTCGCCACCAGGCCGTTGATAATAGTTATGGATGTACAGGATCACCATGGGGCACGAGCACAAACAGCATCGTCTTTTTCCAACGCATCGGCAGTATGGGGCTAAGCAGGTTCATCAACCTCCCAAACTGGCGATAGAGGAAAGATGGATCACCTGAATCGTAATCATCAATGAGTTCGAAATGTGAAATCTTGAATCCGTTTCGCCGTGTCAACTCAATCATGGTTTGAGGGCAGAACCAGCATGTGTGCTCAAGGTTAAAACAGGTTCTGGGGTACTTCAACACGGCGTATAGGACGTACGCTATGGAAAAAGGATTTGGAGTGGTCAGAACGACTCTGCCCTTTTCGCCCAGATGTCGCCGCGCCCGTTGTAGGAATGCGCCAGGGTTCGAGAGATGCTCGATCAGTTCGCCTGCGACAATCGTATCAAAGACTTCACGCAACTCTATCTCCTCAGCGCTCTGCACATAAAGATTCGCAAAACCGGCTTTCTTAAGATTCTCAACGTTCTCGCGAGAAATATCGATTCCGACGACATCGGGAAACCTTTCCCGCAGACGGCCGTGCAGCCAGTTTGGTGATTCAATATTGATTGTATGGGATGTGCATCCCACGTCGAGGACCTTTGGCCCATTGACCCATTTGAGAATTTCCTCTGGTCTTGGCTTAGGCATTCGTTCCTTCGATTGGGCATGTGACTAGGCATTGCTTGCTTCCTCGTTGTTTTGGGAAGACGGAAGCGAAGGAGAAGGTTGTGGAGGTCTTTTCTTTGCGCGCACTGCCACGGGGGCTAGCGCCATTGGGAGTCGAAACCACTAGCTGGCCACTATTGTTCAACAGTAGGCGCAATTTTGCGAGTTCCTCCCATGGCCTGCGCAGGTGTTCTATTACCTGCCAGAGGATTATGACATCGAACTTGCATCCGGCCAACTTCGACGAAGGTCCTCAATGTCTTCAAAGGCAGAAATGGATTTGTCTTGGCTGATAGTTGCACGCGTTGGAGTCCCGTTCAATTCCCACCGGAA
>JASHYE010000249.1 GCA_030043155.1 Candidatus Acidiferrales bacterium
CCGAACGCGCGGCATTCCATTTCGTTCGCGAGAGGAGTGTCCGCCGGCATGACGATGACTGCCGGAAGCCCTGCCTTCGCCGCGTACGCCGCAAGAGCTCCACCAGCGTTTCCCGCGGTCGGAGTCGCAAGCACCTTCGCTCCCAATTCCTTCGCGCGGCTCACCGCTGCCGCCATCCCACGCGCCTTGAAGGAACCCGTGGGGTTGAGCCCTTCGTCTTTGATATACAGCTTGCGCAAACCGATGGCCTCTCCCAATCGTTTGGCGTGCAGCATGGCCGTCATGCCTTCGCCGAGTGTGACACATTCACGCGACGGCAGAACCTCTTCGTAACGCCACATCGTCGCCGGCCTCGAACGCAACGCCTCTCGCGTCAGCGTCCTCGCCGCTGCTTTCAAATCGTAACGCGCCAGCAAAGGGCCGCCGCAGTCGCACAAATTGCGAAGTTGATTGTGGGGATAAGTTTTCTTGCACCGGGAGCATTCCAGATGAGTGATGGATGTTTGCAATGTACTTTTCATAAGCAAAAAAGTTTAGCACATCCGCTAATGACCGACGCAGAGCACTCGAATACCGTCGGCGTCGCATAGAAAGTCATAGCTCTGCAAGAAAACTATGCGTATACTCAGCGCCACAAAATTCTGGAGCAAAACTCAATGAACAGCCACACTGCTGCGGCAAACCGGCCTGATCCGGCTCTAATCATGCAAGTGGGACTCGGCTTCTGGGCTTCGAAGACTCTGCTCAGCGCCGTTGAGCTGGAACTGTTCACGGAATTGGCGACGAAGCCAGCCAATCTTGCGACGCTGACGAAGCGCCTCGGCCTTCATCCGCGCTCGGCGCACGATTTTCTCGATGCTCTCGTTGCTTTGGGCTTCCTCGTTCGTAAGAATGGCGAATATTCGAATAGTTCCTCGACGGATTTCTTTCTCGACAAAAATAAACCCACCTACATCGGCGGCGTGCTCGAGATGGCCAATGCCCGCCTTTTTGGATTTTGGAACAGCCTGACAACCGCCCTCCGCACTGGCGAACTGCAGAACGAAGCCAAGGGCGGCGGCGAAAGCCCGTTCGTTGCTTTGTACGCCGATCCAGACCGGCTGGCGCAGTTTCTCAAGGCCATGACGGCCATCAGCAACACAGCGAACCGCTTGATCGCGAGTCAATTCCCCTGGAAGAATTACAAGACCGCCGCGGACATCGGGACCGCTCAAGGCGATTTAATCGTCCAAGTCGCCCTCGCCAATCCGCATTTAACCGGCGTCGGACTTGATCTGCCGCAGGTTCGCCCGATTTTCGACGAATACGTTGCCACCCACAGCCTCTCGTCGCGCGTGAAGTTTCAACCGGGTAGTTTCTTCGAGGAGCCGCTGCCGCGCGCTGACGTGTTGATGATGGGACATATTCTGCATGACTGGAATTTGGAAGAGAAAAAGATGCTCATTCGCAAAGCGTTTGAAGCCATTCCTGCAGGAGGCGCGCTCATTGTCTACGACAGCATCATCGACGATCAGCGCTCGCAAAACTCCTTCGGGCTTCTGATGAGCCTGAACATGCTGATCGAAACGCCGGGCGGCTTCGATTATACCGGCGCTGATTGCACGGGCTGGATGAAAGCAGCCGGCTTCAAAGAAACCCGCGTTGAGCATCTCATCGGGCCAGATTCGATGGTCACCGGCATCAAATAACCTTCCCGCAATTGGCGCGCAAAGCGTCTCGACGACCAGTTACAATGCTTGGATGGCTATTCGCCTGATCGCGATGGATATCGACGGCACGCTGCTCGATAACCGCCATGAACTTCCTGACGAGAACCGTGACACAATTCTTGAAGCCCATTCCCGCGGCGTCGAAATCGTGCTGGTCACGGGACGGCGCTTCGATTTCGCGCACCCCATCGCTGAGCGCATTCCTTGCGAACTCGCGCTTATCATCAACAATGGCGCTCTGATCAAATCGAAAACCGGTGAAACCCATCTTCGGCACCTGCTGCCGCGCGAGATTGCTCGCGAGGTGCTGCGAGCGACTCACGAATTCCGTTCCGGCGCGGCGGTCTGTTTCGATCGCCCGCGCGAAAATCAGCTGATTTTCGAACGCATCGACTGGACCGATGTCGTCAGCAGCGGCTATTATCAACGCAATCGCGAATTCATCGCCGAGTGCGTTCCGCTGGAGGATTGCCTGACCGAAGACCCGATTCAGGTGATGTTTGTCGGCTCGGTCGCCCGCATGCGCGCCGCGCTAGGGATTGTGCGTAATATGGATTGCTCCCCCCAATTTGGACTTGCGCACACCGAATACGAGCATCGCGACCTCAGCATCCTCGATGTGATTTCCAGCAGATCCTCAAAAGGCGCCGCACTGGCCGAATGGACTCGCCGCCGCGGAATTGCGCAAAGCGAAGTAATGGCCATCGGCGACAACTGGAACGATCGCGACATGCTCGAATTCGCGGCCGTGCCAGTCGTGATGGCCAACAGTGTTGCGGAACTGAAATCTCTCGGCTGGCCTGTGACGCTGTCAAATGACGAATGCGGCGTCGCTGCCGCCATCCGCAAGTACGTCCTTGAGACCAGCGAAGTCAGCCGCAAGTGAGGCGGTTCTGCTGGCCAAAAATAGCCACAGAAATGTTTTTGGCTACTGCGGCTGCTGCTGAGGGATCTGCGGCTGTTGC
>JASHYE010000250.1 GCA_030043155.1 Candidatus Acidiferrales bacterium
GCGATATTGCTATTGATAATCTTATTGTCTTCGACTGTGAGCCCGGACGAGGGGGGGCCAATCGCAATGCCTATTCCGGGCCGGGAACCGAGGACGTTGGACACTAAATTGGATTTGACGGTCTCATCCGTTCCTTCCAAAGCTATCCCATTGGTATTCTCGCGGTACGTAGTGACCGTGTTGCCAGATATCGAAACGGTGACGCCAAGGTCAAATATGCCGAAGTTCGAAAAGTTGCTCACCATATTGTTCGCGATACTGCCGGTGGCGCCTTGGTTGCTTATGCCTGTTACTGGGTCCTTGGAGACTCCGGTCACCGTGTTTCCGTCGATGGTGACTTTCAACGTTGGAGGCGTTTGGTTGGTAAAGACCACAATTCCAACGGCGGATAGATCGTGGATATCACAGTTTTCGATGGTGACATCCCTCGTAGCCGAAGTTCCGTTTTCGGCCCATATTCCGGATCCGGCAGAGCCGCTACTTTGGTGCCGCGCGGTCACCTCGTTCACCGTCCCGGACGAGCCGCTTTCGTAGAAGATTCCCACCTCTAATACGTCGGCCGGCAGCGCGATATCTGTTGTCCCGTCCACAGTGATGTTGGTGATGTCGACAGTGCCTGTTTCTGCGAGCACCTGTGCCGCGATGGAGTTGCCGCCTATACTTGTCACGTTCGCCACCAAGCCGACTGCGGGTACCTTGATGATGACGCGATTGGTGTTGCCGCTGGTGATTCCTATCAGTGTCAGCGCCTTGGGAATGACCACCTGCTCCGCGTACGTTCCTGGGCAAATCTCTACCGTCGAGCCGGCCGGCACGGCGGCGACCGCCGCGGAAATCGTCGAAAACTTTGGAAGACTTGGCTCGCACGTTCCCACAGCGTAGGTGGTCGCACGCAAAATTTTGGGGTTAAGCAGCAGGGTTGTCAGCGCGCACAAGAATGCCCACATGAACCGCTTCATGTTCGTTCTCCTTCTCCTTTTGCCACTCTTACTGTTCCGGAGTGGCCCGGTGGCCCTGCCTAGAGAGAGAACGAAAGAGCGTTCACAAACCCGCCTGCGATCCTTGCGATCTTCACCTTCCAGGTAAGCTCCCAGGGCAACAATGCGCGGAATCTAATCTCCCTATTGAGTGGGTGTCAAGAGGAAACGCCAGTTTCAGGCAAGAGATTCAGGAAGATATGAGAAGTCTAGTACTTTGCGACGCTATTGCGGCGGGAGGCCGTCGGTGATGGAGCGGACGATCTGGCAGGCGCGGGCTTCGTCTTCGGGGAGGACGCGGATGGCGAAAGGCGCGTCAGAATAGGACTCTTGTGCTTCATCGCCGGCGTCTTCTAAAAACTCCTCCGAGTCCGGCGTGCGCAGGTAGCAGTTGATACCGATTTCCGTGAGGCAGGACTTCAGCATGTCGGCCATATTTTCGTCTTTCCCGCTCCAGATTTCCGCAGTGGCCTCGTCGGGAAATAGTTCGCGGGCGATGTGGTTGTGACGCACGTCATCGTCGGACCCGTAGTCTTTGTCGCCTTCCTCCTCGGGCGCTGTGGATTCCTCTTCGAATTCCGGCGCGTTGGATTTGGCTGAGTCGGAATTCAGGGGGTTGGCGAGAATGGAATCGAGGATGGGCTTGGCCTGCGGCAAGTTTGCGGCCGGAACCCACACCTCCAAGTCGGCGTGTTGCGAGCTGAAGACAAGGCGGGCGTCGAGCTCTTCTTTGTTGTAGGGGATCTGCGCTTCGTCGAGGGCTGTGGTAAGCGCGGAGAAAATGCCTCCGCTGGCGCCGCTCCAAAGAAGAGTCGGGTGGTCCATTTGTACGGCTGTCGCGGGCGCTGAGTGGTCGATTTCCTCTTCGGCAGGAAGAGTCTCGACTAAATCGACGTCGCAGGTATTGCAGTGCGAGAAGCCGCGGCGAAATTCGTATCTGCAGACGGGGCAAAACATTGACGAATGAATTTTACAATGGCGGCAGAAGAATGCAAATCAGGCGCGAGACCCTTCATTTTCGTGCGCATGAGGAAGGCGCGACTCGCCGAGTCGCCCGCCCGGCGGGCAGGCGCGGGCGCAGCAAGCGGCGCCCCTACAAGAGACAAAGGCGAACAGCAGATTCCTCACACCGTTCACAGAAGGCGCGTGAACGGGTTCGGAATGACATCGAAACAAAAACCAAAACCGCAGAATTTGGCAGAAAGCGCGAAGCTCTGCCCT
The DNA here is from genome assembly GCA_030043155.1 of Candidatus Acidiferrales bacterium. Next base: position 2,199 of record JASHYE010000250.1, read on the forward strand.
ACAAAAATGAGGTTCGCAGCTATTTCTTCGGATGCGAGGAACTCAACGAGAATGAGCCCATGATGACTTGCGCTTCGTCGCTGTTGAGCCGTGCTAATACCACTTCGGGCTCGGACACAATTACCCGTCCATTTGTGTAGGCAATGTCTCGCGCACGAAAGTAGTAGGTCTTGCCAGCCTCGGCAGTAAAGTGAGCGGCGGCCGTCGACCGTTTAGGCCCGATGTAGCCGAGGCCTGTATCGTCCGACTGCCAGTTGGCGCAAACGTCGTGGCCGCCGGGAGCGACAAAAGCATAGAGGAACGAATTGGCGTGGGTCGCGCCAATCCACGTTCCGTCAATGGCAAAGCGCGTGGTAGGACGCGGCCTCGCGCCGTACTTCACGTCATCCTGGAAAAGATATACGAGAGCTTTACCTGGCTGCATTGCTGGCAATGAGTATTTTTTCGAAGTACTGACGTCGAATGTGACGTTTGCCGGACCGCAGCCGGGACCTGCCTGCGCGCG
>JASHYE010000251.1 GCA_030043155.1 Candidatus Acidiferrales bacterium
TGAATGCGCCATCGGGAGGGTTCTGGCCGGCGGGAACTTCTGGAGGCAGAGGAGTGTCCTGGTCGTTGTCCCAAATCGTGCGAATAGCGGTTTCGGGGCGGTAAAAATAAACGCCGCTGGCCGCTTGTTCGCTTGCCTGGCGCAGCGGCGTTACATCGTCAAGAATCCAAAGCGAGCGTCCGTAGGTTGCAACGGCAAGGTCGTCCCCGTGAACAATCAAGTCCCGAACGGAAGCCGTCGGCAAATTGAGCTGCAAGGACTGCCAGTTGTCTCCATCATCGAAAGAAACGAATACGCCCGTTTCCGTGCCCGCATACAACAACCCCTTGCGAACCGTGTCTTCGCGGATCACGCGTGCAACGCCGGAAGCAGGCAGGCCACTATTGATTGCCTGCCAGGTCTTGCCGTAGTCGTGGGTGCGGAAAAAGTAAGGATGTTCGTCCTGAAACTGATCAACAGCGATGTAAGCCGAGGCTGGATCGTGACTGGATGCCTCGACGATGCTGACCAAGCTTCGATCCGTCAATCCCGGAGGCGACACATTTTGCCAGGTTGCGCCGGCGTCATGCGTAACCTGGACGAGCCCGTTCGTCGTGCCCGCCCACATGACGTTCGCAGAAACGGGCGAAGGCGCCAGGGCGCTGATCACTCCGTTTCGAGCACCCGGCCGGCGGGAATTCTGATTCGCTTGCGTCGCGACTGATTGCTGACCCAGATCAGGGCTGATTTCGTGCCAACTGGCCGCGCCATCCGCGCTCTCCAAGACGTATTGCGCCCCAAAGTAGAGAATGTTGGGATCAGTTGGAGAAAATTCCAGCGGGGCGTTCTCATCCACGTGATACTTCGCGCCGGCGGAGAAAACGGTGACTGCCTGATTGGTCCTGCGGTCCAGGCGAACGACTGTTCCTGGACTTCCGTCGGAGTAGACAAGATAAGTGTGCAAGGGATCTTCGACGATATAGCCGAACTCATATCCATCCGGCGAAAACACGTCGCGATTGCGAATGCGCCCAAAATCGCTGCGGCTTGGAATGGCAACGCTGCCGCTATCCTGCTCCGATGCGTAAATCACGTAGGGAAATTCATAGCCTGCGGAGAGGTGGTAAAGCTGGCCGGTCGGCTGGTTGTACCAGGGAGACCATGATTTGCCGCCATCCATGCTGATCGTGGCACCCTGATCCACGCCTAGAATCATGCGGTCGGTGTTGGTTGGATCGATCCAAAGAACGTGATAATCGTCTCCATCCGGCGCGCCTTTGAAGGCTTCGAAATGCACTCCGCCATCGGTGGAACGGTAGCTGCACGTCTGCACTACATAAACCGTATCGGGATTTTTCGGATCCACAAAAACCCGGCTGAAATAGGAATTGCCTACCACCCGGGGATCGTCTGTAATCTGCCGCCAATTTGCGCCGCCGTCATCGGACCGATAGAGTCCCTGCGCCACGATCGCGAACACTCGTTTCCCGTGATTGCCCGGAGCAACCGCCAAACCGGTGCGGCCCCATTTCTCTGACGGCATTCCGTCCGCATCGAGCCTTTTCCAGGTCGAACCTTCATCCGTGGATTTATAGATCCACGCGTCCGGTCCGGTCACCGGTTTTTCGGGCCGGGTGAAGAATACGCGGTCGAGGGGATGCCACATGGCAGCGTACAGAACACGCGGATTATTGGGATCCATCACCATGTCAGCGACTCCCGTCATATTGTCCTGGAAGAGCGTCTTCTTCCATGTCGCGCCGCCATCGGTGCTTTTGTAGACTCCGCGATCATCGCTTGGAGTATCGTCGCCTATCGCGCCGACGACAACGATGTTTGGATTGCGCGGATCAACAAGGACGGAATTAATGAAATGCGTGTCCTGCAGGCCAATTTGAGTCCATGTCGCGCCCGCATCCGTGGATTTGTATACCCCATTTCCCGGGGTCTGTTCGCCAGTGCCGACATAAATGATCCGCGTGTCGGAGGGCGCCAGCGCTACTGCGCCAACCGAAGCTACGTGCTCGGAATCGAAAATCGGCTTCCACACCGTGCCGCCGTCCGTAGTTTTCCATACGCCGCCGCCGGGAGTGCCGATGTAATAGATCGCGGGGTTTCCCGGAATTCCAGCCACCGCTGTGATTCTTCCCGCGCGATATGGCCCAATCAGGCGCCAGCGCATCGCGCTGTAGAAGTTCGGATCAATTCCCTGAGCCTTTGCTGGCGCGGGGAATGCAGCAAGAGCAGTCAGCGCAACGGTCAAAGAAAATACGAATGAAAGCAGAAAACGACGGCTATAACCCACGATGAGATCTCCTTCAGGCGCGTAATCGCGTCAAAAACCGAACGCGAAGCATAACATGATGCTCAGCGTCTTCGCGTCTCGGGAGTGTAATGCGAGTCGAGGTATTTGAGGATGCTGGCTTGCGATTCTGTAGGAATCTGCGCGCCGAACACTTTTCCCATTTTATTTACTTCCGCTTCCCATGTTGCTGCAGGGAGCGGAGGTTGCATCGTGATGTAACTCGGACTGTGACAGGTATTGCAATAGGCTTCCACGTCTTGCCGACCCTCGCCCGGCACAAGCTCGGGCGTATACAGCGGAAAGGAACTGATCGTGTAAGCAGCGTCAGCATGATTTTTAACGGGAGCAAGCTGGGTGATGCTGCCCAGATTCTCGGGGCTGTAGTACCCAATTTCCAGATCGGCGTAAATGGCGCCTGCGGCCACAATGGAGACTACGCCAAGAGCTATCAGGAATGTAAGCAGGCGTCCTCGCGGAGCTTTCATTCTGCCGCTCCCACAGTGACTTCCTGCCGCTCAATTTTATTCCAGAGATAGCCTCCCGGATTCCAAACTCCTTCGTCTGGCTGGACGTTGCCTTTTGCATCTGTGGCGCGCACAGCCAGTTGGTAAGTCCCCGCACGCCGCGGTGTCCATAAAATTTTCCATGTGCGGAACGCATACGGGCCCAAATCTTCGCCAAGCTCCGCCGCTCGCCATGTGCCGTGCGCTGAGTCGCTGAATTCAATCTTGACTACAGGCCCCGATCCGCTGAACGCCGTCCCCCGAATCGTGACCGGCAGGCCAGCCGGGATTTTCGTATCGCCATCGGGCGAAATGATGAAAGAGCGCACCGGCATTCGCGTAATAGGAATCATCTTTACTTTCCCCGCTTTCACGTCTGCCGGAGAGATGTTGCCGCGCGGCGTGTCCGGAACGCGGTATCCGGGATTCATCCA
>JASHYE010000252.1 GCA_030043155.1 Candidatus Acidiferrales bacterium
CTTGTGAACGACAAGGAGGTTCGAGAAATGAATGAAGCCACTCAAGAGGTCGCGCGCGAGTGAGATGAACCCAGTGTGAGTAGACCGGGCAGTCTTTACGACGACGCACATGCGAGAGCTTTCTCAAAACGCTAAAGCGCGAAGAAATCCAAGCGAACACCTACCGCGATTTCGAGGAGAAGCAGAAACGCCTAGAAAAATTCATCGAACGCTACTACAACCAATGCCGATTGCATTCCGCACTAGGTTACTGCCCCCGGCGAAATTCGAAGAGGAGGTTCATGCCAAACCGGGGCCACGGTGTGCAGCGGCGGTGACGACCTCATCGACGGATAGTGTGATTCACAGTTTTGTCTCACGGAGGAGTTCACTGTGCACGTTTCTCTGAAACAGTGGCTGTGCACGAAGTGTGCACGAACGCGTTGTTTTGAGGCTATTGGGGTTAGCTTTTGAGCGAAAGCAGACTCCCCGATTTGTTGTAAACTCTAGCAGTTAAAGTGAGCGAGGCATTTGTTAGAAGCGACTCTCGCGCTTTGCAAGCAGGGGGTCGCCGGTTCGATCCCGGCCACGTCCACCAAAGTTTCCCCTTTGGTTTTATTGAGTTAGCTGGTGCTGCGAGTCTTGCTGCGAATTCACAGGAAGTTCGTTGTGCCCAATTTTGTGCCCACCTAGCCGTGACATAGCTACGAGCACAGCGTCCTCGGAGGGGTGAACATACCGAGCCGAGGTCCGAATGTTGCTATGCCCGGCGATCCTGGCCAGCGTCCACACATCGCACCCGGACTCGCCCAATCGGGTCAAAAACGTGTGGCGAAGCGAGTAGAGCACAAATTCGCGGACAGGTTTTTGATTATTCTTTATTGCTTCCGTTGCAAGCCTCTCGAAAGTCTGTCTGTGCTGTCTTTTGAGGCTAGAAGATTCCATGTGACCACTCTTAGTCGGTGCGGTCCAAACCCAACCCTCGACAGGTTTCCCACTTCTTTCCCAACAAGCCTGAAGAATGTCTCTAACTCTCGGGGTCATCGGAAGCACTCGGCGTGCAGCCGTCGTTTTTCCATGCTTGATCAACAGTGTGCCGTGTCGACCGTTCGTCCAAGTGAGTGCTTCCCATCGCAAGCGGAAGCACTCTTCCGGTCGCAAGCCCGTATCACAGAGAATGGCGGCGATAGATGCCAGAGGTTCATGTGCAGCCGCCAAATACCTAGCCTCTTCCTCGGGACTTACGACTCTCTCGCGATGCTTCTCGCCCGGCAGGAGCTTTACTTTGGAACAGGCGGGCAGCGTTCCCCACTCTACTGCCAGTCTTAGGATCCGGCGCAGAACGCGAAGTGAGCTGTTGATGCTGCTCACCTGCAGACCGTCCGACTGACGGTAAGCGACGAACTCAGCAATCTTCTCTCCGGTGACCTCGTCCAGCTTGCAATTGGCGAGAGGGGTGTAAGCTCGTAATGCACGCAAACCGACTCGATACCAGTCGCGCCAGGTTTTGGGTGACGATTTCTCGAACATTGCTTTTGCCCAAGGTTCGAATTGCGAATCAATGAATGCGGCCAAAGTTGGTACAGTTTTTTTCTCGCGTATACCCACTTCGCCACGCGCCAATGAAGTACGGTGCGCCGCTTCCATGTTCCTAGCGACTTTGCGGTTGCCTTGCTTCGTGGACTTACGAACCAACCTCTTGTACCACATGAACTTGTACCAGTAAAACTTGCCGCGCTTGTATATCACTGCTACCTCCTGCTCGTAGTCTTTGGGAGTAGTAACGACGTAGCCTAGCTTTACGTCAACAGAAAGGCAACCAAAATATGTTGACATGGTTGCCTCGTTGTGATAATCAGGCGGCTATGAAGCCTGCGCAAGACGTATACGCCGCGATTCAACAGAGGTTGCTTCACGAGTGTGAGAGAGTCCGGGCTGGCAGACAGGAAATGGAAGGATTAGCAGCAGCATACAATCGATACCGGGATCTTAAGACAGAAGTAGACGAACACTGGAAGCGTATTAACTACATTCTCAGGCTAGTGGGCCCAGAGCGTGCGGCTAAGATCAAGGCTTTAGACAGGGCTGGGATTCTATCAGAGGTTAAACACAACCCCGAGCAGTCTGACGAACTCCGAAGGGAATTATCTATTTGGAGGGCAATACGGGAGTATTTGCGAGAATCCGGCGATGCGCGAGTGGGAGAAATCCAGGCCTTCCTGGCTTGGATTGGTTTCCGTAGTGTCTCCCGCCAAGCGATCGAATCGGCTCTTAAGCGGCACGAGAGGACGTTCCGTGTGAGGACCAGTAGTCATGAACGGTTCGTTTCTCTGAAGTAAGAAAGGCATGGAGGGCACAGTGAGTAGCTTCCGGGATGAAACTCCTGGTCAGAGTCTATTGAACGTGAAGGAATTTGCGGAGCGCTTAGGCATAACGACTGCTTGCGTGCGGAAATGGCTCCTCGAAGGAAAGATTGCAAAAGTTAAACTTGGTCGCTTAGTGCGAATACCAAGTCACGAATGCGAACGGTTGATCACTGAGGGGTCACAACCTGCCCGACAGCGCAGGAGCGGCATTGCCGTTAGTTAATATTTCGTTCGGGTGACGTTTTGGCAGTGCGCTGAGTCTTCGAGACAGACAAAGCGGGTCTCCAACGCTCGAATGCTCGAGCCATCCGCGTCAGAACGTGGCTCACGCTTCCCGAAGTCTTGAATCCAATCTCGAAAATTTCGCAGGAGTTGTTGAATTGCCGGGCGCGATCTGCAAAGGATGGGCAAAGCTGAGGCTCTGACCAAGGCGCTCGCGGAAGGCAAAGTTCAGTCTTAACGTTTCCAAAGTAACTATAGGTGCAGCCGCAAAGCTCGAATCGTCGAGCGATTCGGCGCAACAATCGGGCAGGGATGGCCTCGGCTAGGCTGCCGTGGAAATAGTTTCCAACCGCTACTCGGCGGCTCCTTGGTCGGCGGTAGTCGGCCGGAACTATCCCGCCTGATACGACCGAGGAGTTACATGAAAACACCAGTTACTGGACCGTTGCCATCCGGCCAAACAGAGGTTTGGTTTAGGGGCCTCCACTGGCTACGTGGATACGATAATCGCTGGAGTCGGGTGAGATGGGTTCACGGGCACCGTCAGCATGAGCCCGTGTCTCCTGAGTGGTATGGCCTACTCAACAAAGCCTCTGAGTACGGAACGAAGCTGAAGCGATTTCCTCGTTCTATATCGAGGATTGGCAACTTCGATCAAATCCCGAGCACAAGCCACTTTAGAAACGGGCCGATTGAGTGGTTCGTTCACGGCTTAGTTCCTAAAGCTTCATTGGTGTTGCTCACCGGAGCTCCAGGTGCTTACAAGACTTGGTTCTCTCTCGCGATGGCGGGAGCTGTAGCCGCAGGCAGTGAGTTCTTAAGTAGGCATAGTGTCCAGACTCCAGTTTTGTATTTGAATCGCGAAAACCCTCTTCAGGTGATGCAGGATCGAGTAGAGACACTGCGCTTAGAGGAAGGTCGGCGATTAAGGATTTGGGGTAAGTGACTGGACGACCCTCCTCCCCTCATCGGCGATCCCCGGCTTGTCGAGATTGCGAGAGATCTGCGCGGATTGATTGTTTTTGATTCGCTGGTTCGTTTTCACGAGGCAGACGAGAACAGCGCCAAACAAATGGCGGAGGTATTCGGAAAACTGCGCAGTATCGCAGATGTCGGAGCGACTGCCTTTCTGATTCACCACCAGGGCAAATCCAGAACTTCGCTCTACCGAGGTTCCAGTGACATTCTCGCCGGAGTGGATGCTGCTTTCGAGATTCGCGAAGAGAAGAGCAAGAACGCTACAATCCTGACGTTGGAGTGTTTCAAACATCGCTTTATAGAAGAGCCGAGGCTCACTATGCGATTCGATTTGGAAAACGGATGCTTCGAAGTTGTCGAAGACAAGTCGCTTCCAGTCACAGCAGACCAGGTTGAAAAGATATGCCGCGTGATTGCCAAGAATCCAGGGATCAACCAGGAACAACTGTTAAAGCAAGCCGGTTTGCCTGAAACCAACGGTCGCAAGCTCTTGAATGAGGATGACGGTAAGCACTGGTTTTCGAAGCCCGGAAAGGGCAAATCTTTTCGCTACTTTCTGCCCAAACCGAAGACGTAGTAATCTGCACGCCTTCCTAGCTGCGGAAACCGGCTGGCTGGAAAACGTAAAACCGTAGAACCGTAGAACCGTATAGCTAAAGCTATATACGGTTTTACGTTTTCAGCCCTTGAGCACGGTTCTGGCTCTCTTCGAGCCGAAACTCGAAGTTTGAAAGGGTTTTGGTAGGACGACGCCGTTTTTGCGTCGTCCATCCCCGAAGGGGAGAGCGAACTGTAGCCACGTCAAAGGCAGCGAGCACTGTTACGCTCTTTAACGATCTCGTTAGAATCTCCAGAAACAATCGCTTCACGGAAGGCTTCGTACGCTCACAGAAAAGGTCGCAAATTGCGGCATGAAAATCGTCCACAATCCTCATCGCACCGGAGGAATTTCTCTGATTCTGCAGATTTCACCAAATAGCCTTCGAGCACCCTGAAACGTCGTGATTTGGACACTCGTAGGAACTGAATCGCCTGAATCAGCTTTTCCCCGAGTGTTCGACGAGCCGGGGACACTTGCGCGAACGAAATCGTGATAACTCTTTGGGATTTCCGAACACATCTCCTCATTACCAGCGCCCCTAGGATGACCGTTTTTCCCTTCCTCGTAGGGAACCCCTTTGGCGTTCTGGACGGCCCGCGCAATCACGACGATTCTGGTAAATCTACGGGGTGAGCCTTGTGGTGGTTGAATGGCAAACCACTGCAGATCGGGTGTGTAAGATACGACCATATCAGAAAGCAATGGACAGGGACGTGCAAAATCTACGGAAGCCCGCGCGGCACAAGTAGACGTTTTCAAGCAGACCTGGGCCGAAAGCATGACCTTAATCTGGAAAAAGCACGGGCTGTGTTCAGGAGCAAAGTCAAAGGATTGAATCTAATTCGACCCAAAACAGGAAGGCCGCTGGATCCAGGCACAATTCACAGACTTTTGAAGATTTTGGCGATTCGAGCGAGACTCGCTAGGGTTATACCTCGCATGATCCGACATAGCTTCGCAACTCCCATGCGATCATGGTGCTGAAATCCGCGATGTTAAAGAGTTCCTCGGACATTCCTCGCTGCGAACAACAGAGATTTATACACGAGTAGCAGACCAAACCTGATCGAAGCATTTGACAAATATTACCCAAGGAGGTTGCCGAATGGCAAAGATATTGTCAAAGGCCAATCCTAGGACGAAGCGAGTTCGCAATCTGGCTGTGCCAATAAGTGCCGACGATCTATTAATGCACCTTGGTTTCTGCCCAGCAGAATATCGGTCAAAGTTAAGACACTGCTTCCGGCTGGACACAGAGAGAGGTTACATCAGTGTTTCAAGGATTTCGGTTGTTTTCGGTGCGATAGGAAGAGGGTTCTTTACGGATCGATTGGATTTTGCGAGAGATGCCGCACTCGGATTACAGAGCGATTGAATCAAAGTCGGAGACGCCACCAGAAAAGAGGAGACCCGGTCGCACCGGCCACCGGTGTTACGTGGTACATAAACCGCGTAACCCGCGCGGAAGAACTCCTCGCCGACTTGAAACCCAAGCACTGAGTATAGAAGCATCTTCCTGTTCTCCCCCAGCTTGATTCAGGATTAGCTCGCTCGTTTTGAACGTTCTGCATACCGTCTTCACTAACCATTTCCGACCCTGATATCCCAAAGTGGGACGGTTTCCTTGATGAAGAGTCAGTTCTGAGCTAGCGTTTTTTCCTAAGTGTCGATTTTCTAATGGAGTTTGAACGCTAAGTATGCTGCGGCGCTGTGGTCTGCCACTTGCTGTCGTATTCCCCGTTCCTGATCTCACCCCTTCCAAAGCCGAGCGTCAGGTTGTGGGAGGGGACTGCCATGAAGTGGTGTGTTGTTGTTGCGCTGGTGCTGTTCCCAATCGCTGCCCTAGGGCAGACCCCTACAGACGGAGCGACTCCAATGGTGAAGGCCGCGTCTGCGCGAGAAAACCCTCACAACAGACGAGCCGATACCGCATCTCCGATTGCTTCTGCCGCACAAACCGTCGTTCCGATCACGAAAATCCATTTGCACGGGCCGATAGGAATGATCGACTTCGGCTCTGGGTTCTGCCTCGACCCGGAATGCCGCTTTATCGTAACGAACTACCACGTCGCTGAGGCTATGGGAAAGCATCTTTCGATCCAGCACGAGCCTGTCGTCCAACGGTGGCTCGCGTCGGGTCCGAATGATGAGGGCGCTACCAAGGATGGGTACAATCCGCTGCACGACCTCGCCGTGGCAGAACTGAAGCGCAGCCTGAACCGCAGAGGATTCCACGGCTTGCCGTACAACATGGACGATGTGGAAGACCTTGTCACCGGCCAAGATGTTGATATTTACGCGTTCCCGCTAGAACTCAAGCCCAAACGCAAGCTCCAGCATTTTCACGGTGAGTACATCGGTCTCGGTCAGAACGGCTTGCTTGCTTTCTCCTACCGGTCCAACCCGCACCGATTGCGGGTTGGCGCTAGTGGTGGACTGGTCGTTGACGGAAAGGGACGCGTCATGGCAATCCTCGCTAGGGTTGTTGTTAACCAAAACGTCGTGCTTGGCGTCCCAGTCGAGGTGCTGTCTGCCTTTGTGAGCAAAATCCAGCCATATTTGGCGGCGAGGCTGTTCCCCAAGACCGTCTTCATTCCGCCAGTCGAGCCGGACATTTATCCTCAATGGGTCCCTAATCGCTCGGACGGGCGCTTGGAGCATCGGCCCGCTGAGCCGCCCGATGTGCAACTACTACGGGTGAAGGCACAGGAGGTAATCGATGGCATGCACGCCGCCATCGCCATCGAGTCGTATGAATGGGGCAAGGGCAGCGCCGCGAACGACCCGCAGGCTACCGGGTATTACGAAGTCAGGACGTTCGATGGGTATCAGCATTTCCGGCAGTACCCTGACGGCAAGAAGGAGATGAACGAGATACCTTGGCCTCCCCTGATGTCGGCCATCGATCCGGGCGGCGCGTGGTCATACGTGCCTCAGCTAGTCGCCAAGAAATATGACCTGAGGATTCGTCGCGCTGCCGATATCGCCTGGAAAGGGCAGGCGCTCCGCGTTTTCCAATACCACGGCGCGAAGGAAGACAGGGTCTGCACGTTCGACGACCAACTCGACCTCGGCTTCATGGTTCACCACCACATCGAGTCATACGACTGCTCTGGGGAGGTCTGGACGGACCAGAGCGAAAACATCATGCGGGTTTCCGAGAACTATTTCATGCCGAATTCGCAGACGGAAATGAGGTTGATAGTCACGCTCGGATGGACGGACATAGGGGGCAAGCGGCTTCTTGTACCTGTCACGTTGTCGATGGAAACTGTGGATGGCCCTCACATCCACTGGTGCCGTGGGCAGTTTATGGACTACCGGCAGTTCAGGTCCTCGGTGCGACTGATCGCCCTGCCAAACTCAAACTAGCCGACTTGACGCGGCCTTCCTGACAGTTCACGCACCCTGCAAGTCCCAACGTGGAACGAACTGCTCTAAAACGGGGAATTTCTGGCGACTTCCGTGTCGTTAACCCCTGAGTTTTCTCTTCTTAGCGGAATCGTTTAACTCGGAAAGTGAATTGCTGCTCCGCTGCTTGTCCGCAGTTCCAGCAAGGGGAAAGGTGAATTTCAAATGACCGTACGTGGGTTGACGTTACGAGTGTTTGAAGTTGTGCTTCTTTTCGGCGTGATCTCATCTCTATCTCTTCCGCGGGTTTCACAAGCCGACCCGGTGACATGGGCTATCCGCAGTGGCTTCCCTCTACATCCTATACTGGTGGTACTGGTGGCGACGTTAGCAACGCTCCGCCTCTGGGCTATTACATTGGCATAAGCGGCGGACGTGGCATGCGTACGGAAACGATTACATTCTCTAAGCCGGTTGTTGACCCTGTTTTAGCGATTTGGAGCCTGGGAACGACCAATACACTCGCTGAGTTGGTGGTTCAATGCACAGGAGCCTTTCTCTATACTCGCCGGTGGTCCCAGCGCTCAGTTCGGCGGCGAATCGATATACACAGTTTGAGTGAGTTTCTTCTCATCGCGGAGCCATCGCAGTCTTTTTCCAACGTTCATGGGAATAGATCCTATAAACCAACCCTACATAATCAGGGAGCGCTAAATCAAGCACATGCCTAACCGCTCGATAAACCGGCAGTTCGAACGTTTCATTTAGCTAGTGAAGATTAACTCAAAAATGTAAACGACCCTCATATTCTTACTTTGGCCTCGCTAGAGACGCCACAGTGAGGTCCTCCGGGGGATTCACCAAATGTTTCACAAGCCAAGACGAATGCGATTTCCTCTTGCATTTGTCTCTGTTAGGTGTATAAGACTGCCCGTACCTGATATGCTAATTTTATTGCGAAAGGTAAACAATGGCTCTAAGCCCCGCCTTCAAGGGCTGCATCTCATGTTCTTATCGCCCGTCGAGCTATGACAGAATCGACTAGCTTTCCACTGATTGCTTTCCGAATGTATGCCGCACGAAAAGTGCTGGGAAATCGGCAACGGCGTGAAAGTGATTCCCAATTCAGGATTGTAGTGTTCAATCTCGGTACATCGCCCAGATTTGTCTGTGCCGGACGAAAATTGCAAACTGTGCATTGCGAGCCAATTAGGGATTTTCCCAAATTTGGCTCGCGACTTGCTGCTGAATCGGGAAAATCGCTGCGAACGAAGCGATTGGCGAGCTGGTTGAGGAGTAGATGAAAACGGGGCCTGAGATGACCGACAAATTGGCCACACTGGGACCAGCAGGCTTAGACCGGCCAGACCCCGGCACCGTCTTGATCGTCGACGACGAGGATTCAGCGCTTTGCCTCTGCGCGGACATAGCAAAGGAGGCTTGTCTCCGCGTACGCACAGCAAGAACGACAGAACAGGCGCTCGAAACGCTCGACGGGTATCCCGTGGACATTGTTATCACCGACCTTCGCGTGCCTGAGCTAGGGGGTCTTGAGCTTCTGCGGCGTGTCCGCGAACACTATCCCGAGGTAGCGGTGCTGGTGTTGACCCAATATGGCACGATTCAGACCGCGGTCGAGGCCACGAGGCTAGGAGCCTCCGACTACGTTACCAAGCCATTCCATATCGATGAGCTCCGTGGCAAACTGCGAAGGCTGATCCACGAGCAGGAAATAGATCACGAAAATCGCGTTCTGCGCGAGCAGCTTCGAACCCGACCTGGCTATAAGGAGCTGATCGGGACTTCCCCCAAAATGCAACGCGTTTATAGGCTGATTGAGAAGGTCAGCCAAAACAGCTATCCGGTGCTCGTTTTGGGTGAGAGTGGCACGGGCAAGGAACTGGTCGCCCGCTCCATTCATTTTTCGGGCGTGCGGTGCCGGGGGCCATTCGTTCCGCTTGACTGCACGGCGCTCGCTCCCACGTTAATCGAGTCGGAGCTTTTCGGATACGTGAGGGGCGCGTTTACCGGGGCGATGCATAACAAGCAAGGAGTGTTTGAAAGCGCGGACAAGGGCACGCTGTTCCTCGATGAAATTGGCAATCTTCCGACCGACATGCAAGCCAAGCTGTTGCGAGTTGTTCAGGAGCGGGAAATCAAACCGGTCGGGTCAAATGAGCGCGTCCCCGTGAACGTGCGAATCGTCGCGGCCACCAATCGTGATCTGGAAGCAGCAGTGCGCGACAACGAGTTCCGCAAAGACCTGTTCTTTCGGTTGAACGTTGTACAAATCAATCTTCCGCCATTGCGGGAACGTAAAAGTGACATCCCTCTCTTAGTGCAGGCCTTCTTGGCGAAGTTCGCTGACGCCGATCATCCGGTGCCGACGCTGACGGAAGATGCCGTGGCCCGCCTGACCTCTTACAACTGGCCGGGAAACATCCGCGAGCTTGAAAATGCCATCGAGCGCGCTGTGGCGCTGGGCTCGGGCCCAGTCTTGCGTTCCAGTGACCTTCCCTCCAACATTCATTACGGAAACGACTCTGAGTATATCCTGGACGAGACTATAACACTTGAGGCAATGGAGCGCCGTGCCATCCTGCAAGCGGTGCGCGAAGCGAATGGAGACAAACTGACCGCCGCGCGATTGCTAGGCATAGGCAAGACCACCCTGTATCGAAAACTGAAGCAGTATCGAGTCGCAGAGGGCCAACCGTGAGTATCGGCCACCTGATCTTCCTTGTGGAGAGAACTGATGACTCGGCCTGCCCAGCCTAACTTCACCTTCGGTCTCCTTGTGGGCAAATCCAAGCCGATGCAGCATATCTTCCAACAGATTGCACGTGTAGCCAGCGGGTCCTACCCCGTGCTCATAATCGGTGAGACGGGTACGGGAAAGGAATTGATCGCGCGCGCGATTCACCAGCATGCCCGAGCGCAGCGCCCCTTCGTTGCAGTTGACTGTTCCGCAGTGCCTGCCTCCCTTTTCGAGACCGAGATGTTTGGTTGTACCAAAGGAGCCTACACAGGAGCCGTTGAAGCAAGGCTCGGGGTGATTGAGTCCGCTAATGGCGGCACTCTATTTCTCGATGAGATCGGAAACCTTGCTTCGGGGCTTCAACCGAAACTGCTTCGAGCGCTGCAACAGAAGGAGATCAGGCCGGTTGGAGCAAACTTTACGAGGCAATTCGCAGCTCGTGTTATCGCTGCTACCAACATCGATATTGAAGAGGCCGTGCAAGGCCGGACGTTCCGCTGCGATCTTTTTCACAGATTGAATGTTGTCCAGCTCAGAGTGCTGCCGCTTCGTCATCGGCCGGAGGATATTCGGCCACTTGCTGAGTCATTTGTTCGACAGTACACAGACGAACTACAGGTGACTCGTAGCATTTCCGAAGAAGGAAAGAAACGGTTAGAGAGGTATGATTGGCCGGGAAACGTTCGAGAGCTACAAAATGTCGTCGCGCGAGCCATAGTTTTGGAAGAGGGACCACTTCTGGAATTTAGAGATTTTAATGATTTTCGATCTGCCAAACTCGCGACAAATCAGGCACCGCTGAGCCTTGAAACCTTAGAGCGACAGGCTATATTGGGGAGCTTGCAAAGGACAGGTGGCTGTAGAGCCCTTACGGCGCGGAATTTGGGTATCGGCTCGACCACTCTGTATATAAAGCTGAAAAAATATGCCAACGCTTGGCATGTAACCGCTCCAAAGCAGCAAGGGTTCGGGGGGGTAGTCCGCCGTCAATGTACGCATACAGTTGAACCAAAGCCACCGAGCTCCGCTGTTGTTCGTCTTGACAAGTATTAGCACAAAATTTCCGATGGTTTTCGATGCAAACTGTGGTAACGTATAGGTCCCTTCCTCCTCTGCCGCAAGGAGCGCTTCGGTGGTTAGTAACGCGGCTTGTTACAATCCGCAGGAAGAGACTGCGAAGCGCATTGAAAGTTTGTGCCGGATCCTTCGAACAGTCGAGCGAGGTGGCGGCAGGTTCGTAGGTTTTCAACCCGGCCCAAAGTCGTACATTGCGCTCTTCCGGCATCCGTTGACTGCCACAACTCTTGGTTTACCTGTGCCCGAACTAACGTCCGAACGAGTCACAGCAAAAATCGTACAAGCGGTGCAGGCGCGATTCGCTTTTCCCGACGATTCGCTGTTCGGTATTCCCATATTTTTACCGAAAATATAAATCAGGCCCACTTCCCTCCGACATGAACAACGGTTACGCACATACACTACTAGTGTCCTCCGCATTTCTTTACAGATTACCCGTCATACCTAGCGTGGCAACTCACACTCAAAACCTCGTTTTGCCATCCTTCGAGGGTCTCCAGCAAGCGTGACACCGCACTGTTTTCCGCCGCACGGCATAACAGAACCACATCGCAAATTCCTCGATAATCCAACACATCCGAGACCCGGCAATCCAACACATCCAAGAGCTGCACGCCAATAGATCGTCCAAGCTCTCGTAGCATGCTAGGCTCCAGAGATACGCGTTGGATGTCCCTCCCGCGACGGCCTAGCAATGGCCGCAAAAGGATGACATAGCTCTTCATTGTCGATTCAAATGATTCTCTTTCAACGGTAGGAAATTGTAGCCCTTGCCCGCGAGCGACATCTTGACGAGCGGTCGTTCGCCCACGGTAATAGGACACTCAAACCGAGCATTTGTCCGAGCCTTCACAAATGAAAATATCAGAGGAGTAGCCAAAGTGGGAGCTTCCGCCAGCTACGCCGCCGAGAGTAGCATTTCGTCATAGCGGAGACAAGCGTAGCTGCCCATTGTTATAAAACTAAACGAAATTGCCACTCTCGATGTCTGTCGCTGTGACTAGCAAGGTGCACATGGCCGCTCCGTCACCTGGCAGACGTACTTCCGTATGTGCTAGATGATCGAATGCTCGTCGCAGTACGTTCAGCGCTGCGTGTCTGATAACTTCTGGATGGCAAAACGAATCAATGGCTACGCGCAACTGAAAGGTGCTGTCGCTTGCTCTGTCGAAAGATATCAGATTTCCTGCGCCGTCGAAGGATTCGTTCGAGCACATGTTCATTCGCTAGCTAATTTTATTTTGCAGGCGAGACCGCAAACTACTGGTCGGAAGGGCGGAAGGGGAGCAGGTCACGACCTGCCCTAACGAGCAAGCGCCGGAAGCCGATCGTCACGTGCATGCCTACTTCAGCCAAAAACCTCTACTGTTTTTGCTGATAGGTGATTTTCTTGCCGGTTTTGACTTGAGAATCGGCAGGAGAGTTTGCGGCAGCGCTTTGCCAAGCTCAAATACTGCTGCTTCTTTCGCCGTCCCCTCCATGAACTCCAGCGTCAAAAAATGGTGCTTAGCCTTAATGAAGAGCCCCGCGATGCCACATGGCAAGCAGACAATGCTACTCCCACAGACGTGCCGATGCGGGTAGAAGGTTTGTCGCCGTACTCCATGTCTGTAATGGACGCGTATGGGATAGCAAACTCATCTTTGTGGTAGTCGAACTGAAGGCCGCTATCGCCTGCAATCAGGCTACCGGTCTGCGATTTGGAAATCTGCGTTACAGTTCCACCATCGTATTGCGCCTGTTTCGAACCTACAGCGTGGCTCGGCAGGGGTGCCAATAGCATCACAACTGTGAGCGCTAGAAGAATCCTTCGTTTCATCTTCGATTCCTTCTCCCCGACAAAAGCTCATTGTGCCCTACCGAAAAGATCTCTTTTCAAAGTCTCTGGATGTAGTGCCCGAAGAGTCATAAGAGAGCATAATACAAGCTGAAAAGCTCAGCATGGCCCGACACGCGGTATGATGCTGCTGAACTGCAAAAACCGGCACGTGGACAGAGATTATCCCGCGCGTGTTGAATTGGATTGAGGGACGCGCGCAAGCCGATTCGCGGCACTCTAGTCGCAAATTTATATGCCCCTAATTTGGTTGCTTTGCTTGATAGGCACAGGATTTATCGCAAAAGCCCTCAAAATTGGGGTAGGAGAAACGTTTGCATGAACGAAATCGTGAAGACTCGTCGGCATTCTCGAACATGGTTTTCCCTCATCAACACCCTTGCGTAGGATGACCGTTTTTCTCTTCCTGGTAGGGAACCCCCTTTGGCGTTCTGGCCCGGCCCGTGCAATCACGACGAATCTGGTAGATCCACTAGTGAGTCTTATGAGTTCCATTATTTGCCCGAATGGCTGAACGAGAATGTCCATCGCGAAAAGACTTTGCCTCAACTCGCAGCGCTTCACTGTTCGACAGATGATTGAAGGTTTGGAAATTTCAAAGCCAGATGCAACGGAAAGCGCGTGCCGCATCCGAGGCATTGGGAAAAGCTCGCGAAGCTCGTCAGTCTGGTTAGTTAGTGTCCTGCCCTGTCCGACAGGGACTTTTTCGTGAACAAAATCGTGAAGACTCATCGAAATCCTCGAACATGATTTTCTCGCATCATGCCCTAGGTAGGATGACCGTTTTTCTCTTCCTCGTAGGGAACCCCTTTGGCGTTCTGGACGGCCCGCGCAATCACGACGATTCTGGTAAATCTACGGGGTGAGCCTTGTGAAATCCATTCTTTGCTCAAATTGTTGAACAAAAACGTCTATCACGAAAAGATTCTGCCTCAACTAACAACGGTTCACCGTTCGACGGGTGATTAAAGCCCTGGAAATTTTCAAAGCCCGACGCGACCGATATACGTAGTGAAAAAGCCTGTGCCACATGCACAGCATCTGGTTCGTCAGTGTTCTGCTTTTTCCGATACACGTCCTATTTATTCTATTGACACGTACGGATCAGAATTATAAAACGTGTGCACATTTCCTCGGAGGATACTCATGCGCATTGCAGGTGTGTTGCTGCTGCTCTGGTGGGTCACTCTGCCCTGTTTGGCCCAAACAAACGCAACCAAAGATCCCACGGCTTTGACGGCATTGGCGCAAATGGTAGCCGCTACCGGATGGAATCCCGCGACACTGCCCGTCGATGCCACCGCCACTGCAACAGTAACAACGTACGAAGGCGACACGCAAAATACTCAGTCAATAACAATCCAAGTCAAAGGGCTACGAGAAATTCTTGTTCAGTCGAGCGCAGGATCGTCGGTTGTAAATAATGACCAAGCTGCTTACACCGACGAAAAGGGCCCTCACCTCCTTGCAAGCTACTCCGCGATGTCGATCCAGGCTATTGAACTGCCGTTTCT
>JASHYE010000253.1 GCA_030043155.1 Candidatus Acidiferrales bacterium
CCTCTGTGCGCGGCTTGACGGAAGCTGATTTTCACGTATTCGACGATGGCGTGGAACAGCAAATCCGGCATTTCAATGGCCAAAGCGAAGGCGCGAGCATTGCTCTGATCATCGACGCAAGCCCCAGCGTGCTACCAGATACGGATGCGATGAAAGCTGCGGCGCAGGAACTGATCACGGACCTTTCCCCAGCTGACCAGGTAGCGGTGATCGATTTCGCGGAACATACTTTTTTGCTGCTTCCCTTTTCGCAGGATCGCATTCTGCTGGCAAAAGCAATCGATAGAGTCGATGTCCGCGCGCTTTTTTCAGACACGATTGGATCGAACATTTATCGCTCGTTGTATCTCGCAGCAAATGAAATTTTCCCGGGACACGCCGGGCGCAAGGCGATTGTTTTGCTGACGGATGGGCAGGACAGCGGCCTTGGCTTGAACCTGGACGGCAAAGGAGTGGCACCGCGGCCGGGTGAAAATCGCGCGACCTTCCAGGACGTGGTGGAGGCGCTCAGCTCGCATGGAATCGAAGCCTACGTGATTTCCACGCAGAATCGTCCGCGCGTGATGACTGCCGCGTGGCTTGCTGCGCATCAAAGCGAGACACTGATTACTCCAGCGGCGCTGCAGCTCGGCATTCCGGCATATACGGATTTCCTGGCCGAACTGGTGCGGCGCGTGGGAGGGCAGCTGTATTTTTTGAATGAGACCGGCTCCGTGGCCGGGGCGTATCACTCTGTCGTGCAGAACCTGAACGCGCAGTACACATTGGGCTACTATCCCAAATCGCGAGAGAACGCCGGATGGCATTCGCTTCGCGTGGAAGTGCGCGGACACGGAGCGGTTCGCGTTGTGAACCGGCTTGCCTATTATCAGCCGGCTTCCGATTGAGTTTAAGCAGACTGAAATGACGCAACGCCGCAAATTCCAGCTTCGCTTGCCGTCTGGAACGCTCACGCTCGGCGAGAAAACTTTGATTATGGGCGTCCTGAATGTGACTCCCGACAGCTTTTCCGATGGCGGTCAATTCTTCGACTGTGCCGCTGCGGTCGCACAGGCAATAAACATGGAGCGCGATGGAGCGGACATTATCGATATTGGCGCGGAATCGACGCGACCGGGAGCAAGGCCGCTGGCGGCAAGCGAAGAGCTAAACCGCCTTTTACCGGTGCTGGAAAGACTACGACGCCAATTGAAAATCCCGATTTCGGTGGATACGCAAAAAGCGGAGGTGGCGGAGGCCGCAATTTCGTCCGGTGCGGAAATTGTGAACGACATCAGCGCGCTGCGATTCGATTCGCGAATGGGTGAGTTGGTTTCAAAACACAAAGTCGGAATCATCCTGATGCACATGCGCGGACGTCCTCGAACGATGCAGAAAAGGCCGCTTGCGCGCGACGTTATGCGCGACGTGATCGCGGGATTGCGCGATGCACTCCGCCGGGCAATGGAGGCTGGCATTGCGCGCTCGCAGATTCTTCTCGATCCAGGGATTGGTTTCGGGAAGAATTACAAACAGAATTTCGAGATTCTGGCTCGACTTCGCGAACTTGCGCGGCTCGGCCATCCCATTGTGATCGGAACTTCGCGAAAAGCATTCATCGGAGATGCTCTAGGAAACGCACCCGCAAGTGCACGCGTGTGGGGAACAGCGGCGACAGTTGCCGCGAGCATTTTGAACGGCGCACATGTTGTCCGCGTGCATGACGTAAAAGAGATGGCGCAGGTGGCCAGGATCGCGGATCGAATCCTTGCGGCGGAGTCCGGATAACTGTTCGCCATTGCTATAATTCCCTGCGATGTTGCAATCGCGACGGATATAAAATCCTGGACAGGAGGCCCGAGCGATGAGGTTGCGCAAAAACGAGATCGTCTTCGCGGCTGCGCTTTTTGCTTTTGGCGCACTGGCGGCACGTGCCGACGCGCAAGGATTGCCGCCCGTTCACAAAGCTTTCGAACCGAAGCCTCCGCAGGGGACGTACGGCTGCTCGATTCACAAATCCTGCGCGGATGTTGCGCCAACAATCATAAAGAATGCCATGGGTCCTTCGCCGCTTCAGGAGAATCTTCGCGTTTTGACCGATGAGATTGGCGGGAGGGTGACCGGATCACCTGCGGCGGAAAAAGCAGTCGATTGGGCTGTGGATGCATTCCGTCAAGCCGGCGTGGACGAAGTGCTGACTGAAAATTTCACTTTGCCCGCCGGATGGGCAGAGGGCCGCACGCATTTGACTGTGCTTTCTCCTGAACCGTTCCCTGTGCGGCTTGTGTCGATAGGATGGTCGCCTGCCACACCAACAGGTGGATTGACGGCCACGGTTGTCGATGTTGGCAGGGGCGGAGATGCGGATTTCAAGCGTGCAGGGGATTCCGTGAATGGCGCCGTGCTGCTGGTGCATACGGATGTGCTGAAGACCTGGGACGATCTGTTCAACGAATACATGTACGAGCCTGCGGTTGAGCAGCGCGCGATTGACGCGGGCGCGGCGGCGATTTTGTGGATGTCCACGCGGCCATATCTACTGCTTTATCGGCATATCTTTTCCGTGGATGGCACGAGCGATCGTCTGCCGCAAGCCGTCGTTGCACGCGAAGACGCGGAACGCATCGCGCGCTTCATTGCCGCAGGCAAATCCGTCAAAGCCGATTTGGAAATGCCGAACAAGATCAGCGGGCAGACCGGATCGGAAAACGTTGTGGCGGAAATTCGAGGAAGCGAAAAGCCGGACGAATTCGTGATCCTGGCGGCGCATCTGGATTCATGGGAATTGGGAACGGGCGCGCTCGATGACGGCTGCAATGCGGCGATGGTGATTGATGCGGCGCGGGCAATTCGCGCGTCTGGTTCGATTCCGAAGCGATCCATTCGATTTGTGCTCTTCACCGGAGAGGAGCAAGGAATGCTGGGCTCATGGGCGTATGCACTCGCGCATCGCGCCGAACTCGGGAGAATGGATGCCGCGATTGTTTTCGACGCCGGCGACGGCAGAGTGACAGGATACTCGGTCAGCGGTCGCAAGGAGATCTTACCGGCTCTGGATCAGACGCTTAGGCCGCTTGGCGCATTGGGCCCGCTGAAAAACACAGCGGATGCGGAGATTGGCACCGACAATTTCGATTTTCTGCTCGAAGGTGTTCCCACGCTCGTCGCCAATCAGGAACCCGACGATTACATGATGAACTATCACGCGGCCTCCGACACTTTCGACAAAGTTGATTTTTCGCAGCTCAAAAAAAATGAGGCCATTGCTGCGGTGACGGCCTATGCCATCGCCGACCGGCAAGCGAGAATCGGAATCCGTCAAACGCGCGCGCAAATCGAACGACTGTTGCATGAAACGGGAATGGAAAAACAGATGAAGCTCATGGGCTTGTGGAATATGTGGGCGGACGGAAAGCGCGGACGAGCCGCTGAAACGCAGGAACACTGAACAGACTGCCTCGCCCTGCACCCCATCGGTCACAGGCTATAATGGGAATGCATGGCTTCCCCAACACGCACCCGCGGCGCCGCTGATCCCGCCGAACTGCCCCTTCGCGCTAGAATCCTGGCCATCGATTATGGCCGCAAGCGCCTGGGATTGGCCGTCTCTGATGAATTGGGATTAACCGCACAGACCCTCCCGATAATGGCGCGAACCAACCGTCGCACGGATATGCGGCGGCTCCGCGAAGTCGTCAAAGAAAAAAGAATTGGCCTGATCCTCGTCGGCTTTCCGCTTCACTTGAGCGGACGCATGAGCGAAATGGCCGAAGAAGCAGAGAAATTTGCGGAGCGCTTGGAAAAAGAAGTGAGATTGCCGGTCGAGTTGAGAGACGAACGCCTCACCAGCTGGGAAGCAGAAGGAATAGCCAAGCAGTCGAAGACCGGTAAGAATTCGGAGATCGATTCCGTGGCCGCGGCCATTTTGCTTCGCGAATATCTGGAAGAAGCGCGAGCCCTCCGGAA
>JASHYE010000254.1 GCA_030043155.1 Candidatus Acidiferrales bacterium
ATTCTCTGCAAGTGAACGCAGTTTCTGTGAGGTGATAATTTCCGTTGATTTTGTTGCGCACGACTCCGCGCTTACCGTGAGCCGCGCGCGGGACCAAGTCGCGTTTTCAGCCCTGCGCACCACAGGTAGGCTCTCACCTCGACGTAGCGTTCCATCCTGAGCGCAGGCTATCGTCATCCTGAGGAGCGCCTTCCGCGACGAAGCCTGTCTGCCGAAGGCAGGAATCTGCAGTTCGTCTTGCTCTTCCAGCTTCCAGTCTCTAACTTCCAGCCTCTAAAATGTGGCGCAGGGCTTCGCGCCTTTTTGCGAGGTTCCACGGCTTTTGCCGTTGTAGCGGCGGCTTTATGCCGCCATCGCCCTGTCATTCCCGATTTTGCGCGTACTCGCGAAAGTGTGAGAGAGTTGTATGCACCAAGCCAAATGGAAATTCAGAATAAAATCGAATCAGCAGGCAGCGTGACGCAATGCCTCCATCTCGGCCGCTCCGGCGAACGCTGTCTGCGTGCAGCTCTGGAAGACGGCTTCTGTGAGCGCCACGGCCCTGACGCCGCTTGGCGCTTCAACATCGTCGCGCGCCGCAGGCTTTTCGCCGTGCTCCTCGCCGCTGCCGTGCTGTGGCCCATCCTCGTCGACCTTTACCACGCTCTCCATCGCTAAGTATGCGAACCGGAAAATTTGGAATCGGCGATAGCGATTTTCCGCGAATCTTCATCGACGTGCGCCAAATCGATGCGCATCACTGGCCAGTCCGTGCGCAAACGCATGCGCTCCGGCCATTCAATGATGACGATGGCAGGCTCAGCGAACAAATCCTCCAAGCCCAAAGAATCAAATTCCTGCACGTCGCCTACGCGATACAAATCGACGTGATAAACCTTAACAGGGCCGGCGAAGCAGTGAACCAGCGTAAACGTGGGACTGGTGACATCCTCCTCGCGCGCCGCGCCCAATCCGCTGATGATTCCCTTCGCAAGCGTCGTTTTCCCCGCGCCGAGATCGCCGTTCAGAAGCACCAGCAAAGGCGCGCGCATTTGCGAAGCGAGTTCCCTGCCTCGCGCAATTGTTTCTTCCGTGGAGCGCGAAACCGCGGAGCTCAATTCCATGTCAGCTCGCCTGCAATTCGTCATGGAGCTGCGCAAAGGCGGGAGAAATTCTGCGAATCAAATCGGAAGCGAGCAGCGGGGCTTCGCCAAATTCCTCAGCGGCCAAATCTCCGGCGAGCCCGTGCAAATAAACGCCGAGAGCAAGCGTTTCAGCCCAGTTTTTCTGCGCGCCAAACTGCGCCGTCAGTCCTGCAAGCATTCCAGTGAGAACGTCGCCCGTGCCGCCGCTGGACATTCCCGGATTTCCCGTTGAATTAATCCACACGCGTCCATCGGGTGCGGCGATTACCGTCCAGTTCCCTTTCAGAATCACGATTGCGTTCCAATTTGCGGCGGCGCTCACGGCGACCTCGACGCGTTTCGCTTGAACATCTTTTGGCGTGCAGCCGAGAAGGCGAGCCATCTCCCCCGGATGCGGAGTGATGGCGAGCATTCGATTCGCGCCGCGCAATTCATTGGCGGATCCATCGAATGCATTCAGTCCATCCGCGTCCAGAATCATGGGGACCGGCGGATTGCTTGCAAGAACAGCGCGAACAAATTGCCGCGTTTCTTCTTGAGTGGTGAGTCCCGGTCCGAGCGCCAGCACATTTTTTCCGTGGAGAATTTTTGCGAACCCTCCGGAATCGAAAACATCGCGCGCTATCGTGCCTGCGGCGGTTGCGTGTAGCGGCTCAGTCATGATTTCTGGAGCAAATCCCGCGACGGTTGCAAGCGCAGGCTCGGGAGTAGCTACAGTCACTAGCCCCGCGCCTGCGCGCAGTGCGCCTCGCGCAGCCATTCCCGCAGCGCCTGCTTTTCCGACGGAACCGGCAACGATGAGCGCGTGGCCGTAGAGACCTTTGTTGGAATCGGCTTTGCGGTGAAACTGCACGCGGCGAAATTCCCATGGCTCGATCCATCGCAAATTCCCTTTAGCCACCCGCTCAATCAGTTCCGGAGGCGAGCCAATTTTTGCGACGCTGAGCCTGCCGACAAAAGGCGCAGCGCTTGCGCTGAGCATGCCAATTTTTGGCGCGGTGAAAGTTACAGTGTAGTCCGCGGCGATCGCCGGCCCTCCCGTTGCTCCGTCATCGCCGGAAATTCCCGACGGAATATCAACGGAGACCACGCGCGTCAGCGCATCGGTACGATTGGCCTCATCATTGATGTACTGAATGCATTGCGCGAGCACGCCCTCTACGGGGCCGCGCAACCCTGTGCCAAGCAGCGCGTCCACGATGATGCGCGAGCGCATCACGGACTCGCGCGCAGCTTCCCACGAAGCCGCATCACGAATAATTTGCGGCTTGGCGCCCACCTCGTTTAGTGCGGCGCTCATGCGCTTATAATTTTCGGCCGCTTCACCATGCAGCTCGGCAGGATCGGCAAACAGAAATACAGCTGGTTCGGCTCCCATTTCGTGAAGCAGGCGCGCGGCGACGAAGCCGTCGCCTCCGTTATTCCCCCGGCCGCAGAGCACGGCGATGCGACGATCCTCAATGGGAGCGAAATGCGCGGCGATGAAGCGAGCGACAGCGCTGCCGGCATTTTCCATCAGGCTAAGCTGAGAAATTCCGTGGCGCTCAGTCGTCAAGCGATCAACTTCACGCATTTCAGAGACAGTGAGAATTTTCATTGTGCATTCACTCGCGAGGAAAAAATGGCTCGCCGAGCTGCCCACTTCACAAGTTTATCACCCGGAATAAAGAGAGATTTGTGGCGGCGCAAGTCACATCATCCAGCCGCCCGAAACGCTGAGCACCTGGCCGGTGATGTAGTCGGCAGAATCGGACGCGAGGAATTTGACGGCTTCGGCCACATCATCGGCGGAGGGGGGACGCCCAACGGGAAAGCGGGCATCGCGCATGCGGCGCGCTTCGTCGAGAGACAATTCCTTGTCGTCGATATTCGGCGGATTGACCACATTCACGGTGATACCGTTTTTTGCTTCTTCGAGAGCCAGCGAGCGCGAAAAAGAAACGACGGCGGCTTTCGCAGAAGTGTACGCAGAAATCGTGGCCTGCCCGAAGGCGCGCTCCGCTCCAACGGCTCCGAGATTGATGATGCGGCCCCAATGCTGGCGGCGCATCGCGGGAAGAGCAGCCTTGCTGGCGTAAAAAACGCTGAGCAGATTCGAATCGAGCACGCGCCGCCATTCCTCAATCGTGGTTTCCGCGATGGTGCCCCAGTTGAAGATTCCGACATTGTTGACGAGAACATCGAGGCGGCCGAATTTTTCCGCAATCGAAGCGACCAGCGACTCGGATTGCGCGGCGTCGGTCGCGTCCGCCTCGACGGCAAAGCATTCGCAGCCAATTGCCTGGAGCTGGCGAAGAGTGTTCTGCGCGGCGGCTTTGTTCGAGCGATAGGAGATGGCGACACGGACGCCCGCGCGGCCGAGATTCATCGCGATTCCCTTGCCGATGCCGCGAGTGCCTCCCGTAACAAGTGCGACGCGCTGACGAGCGCTCAAATACGCCTCCTCAAAATTTCCTATGGCCTGCCGCAGGCTGAGGCACCGCGGCAGAGGCAAAACATTACCGGATTCGGGGCAGCTTGCCAAGCGGAGCGCGAAGGGAGGAAAGTCCACGTTATTTTCCTTCGCCGCCTCGTCAAT
>JASHYE010000028.1 GCA_030043155.1 Candidatus Acidiferrales bacterium
GACGAAATTCTCACAGAAATGAGCCCGCCCGCCGTCGATTTTCTCGCGCAGCTTTGCCGCGACTGGGAAAAAGAAGCCGCCGTCGCCGAGCACGAATCCATTCGCACCGTAATCCTTCGCTTCGGCATCGTTCTCGCCCCGCAAGGTGGCGCGCTTCATCAAATGCTTATACCGTTTCGGCTCGGCGTTGGGGGACGCTTCGGCAATGGGCGCCAATGGATGAGCTGGATCAGCCTTCGCGATGTCGTGCTCTTGATCCGTCACGCCATCGACAACGAAAATCTTCGTGGTCCTGTGAACGCTGTCGCTCCTAATCCCCTCACAAATGCCGAGTTCACCAGCATTCTCGCCGGAGTTCTCCGCCGCCCCGCTCTCTTCCCTGTTCCGCTCTTTGCGCTCCGGCTCGCGCTCGGCGAAATGGCTGGAGCGCTACTTGCGAGCCAGCGCGTCATGCCCGGAAAATTGAATGCCCTGCAATATTCATTCGACCATCCCGAACTCAGGTCGGCGCTGTCCTCCATGCTCGGCTGAAACGGGGCGCTTTGTCATTGCTCTCGGGCAAATTCCCTACAATCTTTTCGATGAAATTCCATCTTGGTGTTCCGTTTCGGCTTTGCTAACCTCTCAATAGGTTTGAGGAACGGCCCAATTCCCAAACCGCAAAGGTGCCAGATGAAATTGGGTCAGCTCACGCGACAGCTCATTGCAGTCATCATAATCCCCCTCTTTGCCGTTCCCCTATGGGCCGCTTCTCCGAACGCCGCATTCATCGGCACAATCACTAACGCCGCAGCGGCCACCGTCGCGGGTACCGCACTGGCCGATGGCACAAATATCTACGACGGCGACGTGATCTCGACCTCTAACCATGGCGACGCCTGGGTTTCTCTTCCCGGCGGCGCGGGCATTTTGCTCGGCGAAAATAGCGAGGCGCAAATCCGCAGAGAGTCGCCCACAGGTCCGATTATTTTCGACATTGCGCAGGGTGAGGTGAAATTCCGCAGCACGGATAACACTCTCGTCGACGGCTATCTTTACGACGCCACCATTGCTCCTGCCGATTCGCCAAACGCTTCCGGGTATGTCGAATTCACCAGTCCTACTTCCGCGATCATTGCTGCAAAAACCGGCGATCTCCTCGTCACTGCTACTCATGACGGCTCAAGCCGCCTCATTCCCGCAGGTTCGATGATGGCCGTCACCCTGGTTCCCAACCCGAATCAGGACCAGAACCAGAACCGCACTGCCAAGCGCCGCACCGGCTTGATTGTGCTTCTCGGAATCGCCATGGTCGGCACAATTGCCGTCATTGCGATCGCTCTCAATCATCACAGCCAGCCGTCCGTCAGCCCCTCCAATTTCCCACAGTAGGTTGGCTTCTGCGTCGTTTCACTGCCTGTTTTCTCAGCCCTGCTCTCTCAAGCTACGCACCGCATATGCAAAACTTGCCAGCGCAAAAATCACGAACCCTATCGCCTCCCACACAAGCTGCTTCGGCACGCCCAGTCCAATCGAGCTGTAGCGGAAGAGATCTACTTCCCACGTGATCGGATTCGCCAGCGCCGTCACGCGAAACCATTGCGGCAGCGGCCCCAGCGGATAGAACATCGAGCTCGCGAACAAGAACACGAAGTAAAAAACCGAGGTTACGCTGTTGAACAGATCGTTCCTGCGAATTTTTAGCGCGAAAATCGAATAGAAGAAAAACCAGCCCGCTGTGCCGCCAACCACCGTCACGGCAAGCAGCGGCAGCAGCTCCCAATGCAAATGAATTTTCAACAGCAAGCAGCCGATGGCAATCGCAATCGCCGCCTGCACGATTCCGATGCACACGTTGAACAGCACTTTTCCCAACAGGTACTCCGAGCGCCGCATCGGATACGTCAGCATCTCGTAGAAAATTCCATTGTCGCGGTCGAGGAAAAACGACCATGAGCTGTTCGATGCGATTCCGAAACTCGCCATTCCCAGCACACCGGCCAGAAAGAATGAATCGTAATTCACGTTCGCGCCCAGCGCCGGCGAACTGAGCGCCGCGTTCACGCCCACTCCAAACACCAGCAAATAAAGAAGCGGATAAAATAAATCCCAGAACATAAACGTAATGTTTGTCGAACGTATCTTGCTCTCGCGATAAACCACCGCCGCCAACGGCCCCATCTTCATTTCTCCTTTGTCAATTCGACGAAAATATCTTCGAGGCTTGCACCGCTGACCTCCACGCGTAGCACACGCCCTTTCTTCGAGATTTCGTTGACGACGTCGAGCACTTTCGCTTCCTCGACTTTCAGCGAGATCTCGACGCTGTTCCCATCCACGTGCGAGCGCAGCGGCTTGAGCGCGGCAATGTCGCCGGCAATCCCTGGCGGCAGTTCCGCAAACGTCAGCGAGATTTCATACACGCCCGCCGAGAGCAGCTTCAGCGCATTCAAATCGCCGCGCGCAACCTGCTTGCCACGATTCATGATCAAAATGTCGTCGCACAACTCCTCCGCCTCGCTCAGAATTTGCGTGGTCAGCACAATCGTGCGACCCTTCGC
This sequence comes from Candidatus Acidiferrales bacterium, assembly GCA_030043155.1. The sequence continues at coordinate 2,541 of JASHYE010000028.1, forward strand.
CGATTCTTCGCGCAGATATCCCATTACCGCGCGCTTCAGAATCGGATCCATGCCCGTGGAAAACTCGTCCAGAAAGATTACCGGCGTATCTACCATGAACATTTTGGCGACCTGAACACGCCGCCGGGAGCCGCCGCTCAAGTCCTGCACCTTTTGTTCCGCATAAGGAGCGATCTGGAATTTTTCCATCACGCTCGCCGCTCGAAGGCGCGCCGTTTGCGAATCGAGCCCGTGAAAACGCGCGAATGTCAGCAAATTGTCGCGGACGTTCAGAAATAATTCCGCGGCGGTTTCCTGCAACACCATGGAAATGCGCTTGCGTACCTCGAACGGTTTTGCGACCACGTCGAAATTCTCGATGCGCGCCGCGCCGCCCGTTGGACGCAGCAGCGTGGTGAGCACTTTCAGCAATGTGGTTTTTCCGGCGCCATTCGGACCTAGCAGGCCGAAGATTTCTCCGCGTGGAACCGAGAAAGAAATCCCGTCCACCGCGCGCACAGACGCTTGCCCGCGCCGCTCGTAAATTTTCGTCAGATTCTCCACTTCGAGTGCAAATTCCCTCATCCGTGATTTCTCCGCTGCGCCGCGCGCAATTTTTGCGAGATGTAAAAACACCCGAAATAAATTCACCAATTGAATTGAAAGGAATCGAGAAAAACTTCAGAGCAAAGCCGGCGCGAGAAGCGGCTGCGCTTCCGGCGAACTTAGAGGAGAAGCTTGATGATGCTCATAGGGCGGCCTTTCGTGCTGCGTCCGTACGATAATCTAGCGATGAACCGCCGCGAAGTCAACAGTCGAATAGAAGCCGAACAAATTGAACTGAGGCCCTCGAGCGGCAATGAATCTTGAGGGCGACACGATATGGTAGAGTGAGCGAAATTTTCTGTGCAAAGGATAGGTGGAAAATGCGATTCCTTTCAAATCCGCGGTTTCTGGCAATTTACTCGGGCGTATTGACGCTGACGTTTGCCATGACGATTGTCACAGGCTTTGCGGAGAACGAACGCAAGGCGAACTTCGAGCAAATCGACGTGCAGCGCCTCAACATCGTCGGGCCGGACGGGCAGAATCAGATGGTGATTTCCAATCGCCAGCTCATTCCAGACGCCATCATCGATGGTAAAACCTTTCCGAGCCACGGACGCCACGACGGCGCGGGTATCATTTTCTACAATAGCGAAGGCGACGAGGACGGCGGCCTCGCATTTGGCAGCGTGAAGACAGCGAATGGCTATTCGGCGGATGGAGATTTGATGTTCGATCAGCACAAGCAGGATCAGACAGTGGGAATTCAATACAGCGATGATAACGGGAAGCGGCAGGCGGGTTTTCATGTATGGGACCGCGGTGACGTTGACTTAGCGCAAATGGTCGAGCACTTCAATTCGGTGAAACACATGCCGGCGGGCCCTGAAAAAGATGCGGCCATGAAGCAGCTTCAGGAACAGATCAAAAATGGCGATTATGGCGCGACAAGATTCTTCGCCGGGAAAACTCCGGATAAGGACGCGACGGTGTTCTTGTGCGATGCGAAGGGGAATCCTCGGCTGCGATTGAGTGTGACCGCTGCGGGCGAAGCGAAGATCGATTTTCTCGACGAAAATGGGAAGGTTACATATTCGCTTCCGCAGGCCTCACATTAAAGTCTTGAGAAAGAGCCGCCAGGCCGCATGTGCGGCATATAACGCTTTCATGGAAATAGCTTCATGGAGATACTCAGAGGCAATACGCTGCTTGACCGCTGCTTTCAGGCGAGCATCACCCTGAAAGGGCTCGACGGGCTCGTGGAAATCGTCACCGCGTTTCTTTTTTTGACGGTGACGCCAGCCCGCGTGAATTCACTGATTAATTTTTTCACGTTCCATTCCCTTGCGCGGAATCCGAATGCGTTTGTGGCGTCGCATTTGCTGCATGCTTCGCAGAACATGGTGGTGCACGCGCATTACTTCGTTTTCATTTACCTGCTTTCGCATGGAGTTGCGAAGGTTGTGCTGGTGGCGGCGCTGTGGTGCAACCGCATGTGGGCTTATCCGGCGTTGATCGTGCTACTCGTGGCGTTCATTGTTTATCAGCTCTATCGGATGACGTTCGCGCCTTCGGTTTTTCTGGCGGGGCTGACGATTTTTGATGCGATAGTGGTTTGGCTCACGTGGGCAGAATATCGCAAGCAGAAGCGCACGCGAGTCGGACGCGCAGAGGTGGCGCGGTCCTAGTGGTCACTGAAGACTGACAAAAAGCCACAGAACTTCGCGAAAGCGCGAAGCTCTGCGTCACAAATGAATCCGCAAACCGGCCGCTACCAGATTTTGCACACTTTGTCAGGGGGGCGGACCATCGGGTCGCCCGGCTTGCAGTCGAACGCTTTCGCGAAGGCGTCCATGTTCGATGGAGCGGCAAAGGCGCGGAAGCGATCGAGCGGATGCGGATCAACCTTCACGCGCAACAGCTCTGCTTGCGGTCGCATGTTGTCGGCCCAGGTGCGCGCCCAAGCGAGGAAGAAGCGCTGATCCGGAGTGAATCCCTGAATTTTGGTGTTCGAGCGGCCTTCGGGAGTTTTCTTGAACGCCTTGTAAGCGATCGTTAAACCGCCGAGGTCGGCGATGCTTTCGCCAAGGACGAGCTTGCCGTTTTCATGCACGCCAGGCTGGACTTCGTAGCTGTCAAACTGATCTTGGACACATTTGGCGCGGGCTTCGAAATTTTTCGCGTCATCAGGGGTCCACCAGTCGCGCAAATTTCCTTGGGCGTCGAATTTTCTTCCCTCATCGTCGAAGCCATGAGTCATTTCGTGGCCAATAACAGCGCCGATGCCGCCGTAATTCAAAGCGTCGTCAGCTTTCGCATCGAAGAAAGGCCATTGCAAAATTCCAGCGGGAAAAACGATTTCGTTGATGGAAGGATTGTAATAGGCGTTGACGGTCGGCGGCGTCATGCCCCACTCGGAACGGTCGACGGGCTTGCCGATTTTGTTCATTTCATAGTGGAACTGAAATTCGCGCCCGTGAAGATAATTCTCGACGTACGGGCCGCGCGTGACGTGAAACGCAGCGTAGCTGCGCCAGTGATCGGGATAGCCGACTTTGAGCATGATGTGGCTGAGCTTGTCGAGCGCCTGGGTGCGGGTGGCAGGGCTCATCCAATCGAGCGTTTCGATGTCATCGTGCAGCGCATTGACGAGGTTGTGGACCATCTTCAGCGCTGCGGCCTTGTCCTGCGGAGTGAAAGCGCGCTGGACGTATTTCTGTCCGAGCGCTTCGCCCAACTGTCGATCAGTGGATTGCACGCAGCGCTTCCACCGCGGCTGAAGCTCCTTCGCGCCGGTCATGACTTTGCCGCTGAAATCGAAGTCTTCGTTGACGAATTTGTCGGAGAGCGCCGGCGCGGCGGCATCGATCAAGTGCCAGCGCAAATAGGTTCGCCAGTCGGCCATGGACACGGAAGTGAGCTGCGAATTGAGCGCCTTGAAAAAATCGGGCTGCGCGACATTGACGTCAGTCACGCGGGGATAGCCGACATCCTGCAAATACTCTTTCCACGAGAAATCGGGAGTCATGGATTGGAAGGCAGCGATGTCCATTTTGTGATAGTGCGACTCGGGATCGCGCATTTCCACGCGGCTCATGGAAGCTTTGGCCATGTCCGTTTCGATGTTCATGACAGTTTGCGCTTTGTGAGAAGCGGTTGTGTCATCGTCGCCCATCAGCTTGAACATGTTCGCTACGTGCTGAACGTATGCGGAACGTATTTTCTGGTCGCGTTCATCTGAATTGACATAGTAATCGCGATCCGGCAGGCCGAGCCCGCCTTGAGCGGCCATGGCGATTTCAAGAGTGCTGTTCTTGTAGTCCTGCGTGGAACCGAAGCGGAAAAGAACGCCGACGCCCATGCTCTGCAGGCGGGCGACTTCAGCTTCCAGCTGGTGTCGCGACGAGATGGCGGCGATGCGCTTGAACTCCGGCTCGAGCGGCGTGATTCCTTCTTTATTGATTTCGGCCTCATTCATGCAACTGGCGTAATAATCGCCGATTTTTTGTTGGTTCGAGCCGATTGGCGCTTGGCGTTGCGCCGCAGCCTGCTCAAGGATTTGGTGGAGAATCTCCTGATTGTGGTCGAGGAGATAATTGAAAGTGCCCCAGCTGGAATAAGCGGGCGGGATGGGATGCGATTTCACCCAGCCGCCATCCGCGAACTGGAAGAAATTCTGGCAAGGGCTCACGGAACGGTCGAGATCAGCGAGATCCAGGCCGTGAGTCGCCGCTGGTGCTTTAGTTGCGGAGTTGTGCGCGGCGGCAGTGGCTTGCACCGCAAAAGCGGCGCCGCAATCGTTGCTGCTCTGTGCGAATGCGGGCAGCGGCAAAATCAGCAGAAAGGCAAGAAACCAGAACTTGCGCAAAATGGCCATAGAAGATTCCTCCATCCGATAAATCCGCGAAGTGAGCATATGCAGCGTGGAGCGCCGTGTCAAAGGCGCACAGCGTGAGACGAAGGGCATTTCGAGGGCGTTTCGCGGATTTATGAAATGGCCGGTTCAGTAATGACGGTTCAGCAGTGAGTCGAACCATCGGGCGAGAAAAGCATCTGCCAGACTTGCAAACGGCGCGAGCGGAACGAGCCCGCGCTGGCCATCAGATAGAATTCCCACATCCGGAAAAATCTTTCGTCGTAACGTGCGCGAAGCTCGTTCCAATGCTCCTTGAAATTTGCGTACCAGGCCATCAGAGTGCGGTCATAATCGGCTGCCCAGTTCTGCAAATCCTCCATGATGAAAAGGCCCTCGGTTGCTGCTCCAATCTGTTTGAGGGACGGCAGCATCGAATTCGGGAAAATGTACTTTTCAATCCAGGGATCAGTTACGCGTACGGAAACATTTTTGCCGATACAGGAAAGATAGAGGTGGCCGCAGCCCTCAATCGCGCTGCGAACAATTTCCATGAAGGTGCGGTAATTTTTCGAGCCAACGTGTTCAAACATGCCGAGCGACACGGCACAGTCGAATTTGCTCGCATCGCGCTGCACATCGCGCCGTAAATCACGATAGTCCTGAAGGCGGATCTCAACCGGTAATCCGGAGCACTTTTCCTGCGCCAGGCGCGCCTGTTCGCGCGAAACAGTAATTCCGGTGACCTTTGCACAGTATTTTTCTGCCGCGTATTTGGCGAAGCTGGCCCAGCCGCACCCAATGTCGAGAATTTTCATTCCCGGGCGCGCACCGATCGAGCGGCAAACGAATTCGAGCTTTGCCTCCTGCGCCGCGTCGAGATTTTCCGCTCCGTCCCAAAACCCGCAGGTGTAGACCATGCGCTTATCGAGCATGGCCTCGAAGAGATCGTTCCCCATGTCGTAATGCCCTTCGCCCACTTTGAAAGAGCGTGATTTTGTCTGCGGATTGAGCAGCAGCGATTGCAAGTAGAGGCGAATGGCGCGCCACGGCGGCAATGCGTTGCCCTCAAGTTTGGCGCGAAAGAGATGGTCAAAAAACTGATCGAGCGCGGGAGAATCCCACCAGCCGTCCATATAGGACTCGCCGAGGCCGAGCGAGCCTTCGCGAAAAACGCGAGGATAAAACTCGTCGCGGTGAACGATGAGGTCCCACGGACGGTCACCATTGATGCGGATGTCCGCGCGGGCGAGAAGAGCTTCGGCGCGGCGCTTGAGCGTATTGGCGAGCACGAGAGGAACCTGATTTCCGCTTGAAAGGCCAACTTAATTGTCCCGCTGGAAGCGGGTGCAGTCAACCGTCAGAAGTGCGGCAGGAGCAGAGCGGAGTGGCGCGTTCCTGAGGAACACGCAGCGAGCGTGGCGCGGTTTCACGATGCGCTGCTTTCGTATACTATTCTTTGATTGCATGCCGCGGGTGGGCAAACCGGACGGCCGCGCGAGGATTCATGATTCTGGATACGATTGAGATTCAGAAGATACTGCCGCATCGCTATCCGTTCCTGATGATCGACGCAATCACGGAGATGGAACGGTTGAAGCGAATTGTGGGCGTGAAAAACGTCACTATTAATGAGGGATTTTTCGCCGGCCATTTTCCCGGGAAGCCGGTGATGCCGGGCGTGCTGATCGTCGAATCGATGGCGCAGGCTGGAGGATTTCTTTTGCTGCAGGAAGTGAAAGAGCGCGAAAGCAAGCTGCTCTACTTTGTAGCGATTGATGACGCGCGCTTTCGGCGGCCGGTAGTTCCGGGAGATCAACTGCGCGTCGAAGTGGACGTGCTGTCATGGCGATACACGTTCTGCAAACTCGCGGGAAAAGCCTTCGTAGGCAGCGAGCTTGCGGCGGAAGCGACGCTCATGTGCAAGATGGTGGACCGCGACCCATGAGCGAAATTGATTCGCGGGCAAGCGTCGCGCGAAGCGCAACCATCGGGAACGGCGCATGCATTGGCGCCTTCGCAGTTATCGGCGACGAAGTGGAATTGGCAGAGGACTGCGTCATCGAGCCGCACGCCGTGATTTACGGTCCGGCGCGCATTGGCCGCAAGAATCACTTTTATTCATTTTGCGCGGTCGGTTGCGAGCCGCAGGATCTGACGTTTGCGGACGAGCGCGTTTTCCTCGAAATTGGCGATTCCAACCAGTTTCGCGAATTCGTCACCGTTAGCCGCGGAACAAAGAAAGGCGGAGGAACGACGCGCATCGGCAGTCACAATATGTTCATGGCCTATGCGCACGTGGCGCATGATTGCCAGGTTGGGAATCACACGATTTTCGTGAATGGTGGGACGCTCGCCGGGCATGTTTCGGTGGAGGATCACGCTACCATTGGCGCATTTTGCACCATTCATCAGTTCTGCCGCGTCGGACGCCACGCCTACATCGGCGCGCTTTCGGCAATTACGCAGGATGTGCCGCCATTCTCGAAAGTTGTGCAGGCGCGCGATGTGCGTTCGTTTGGCGTGAACACGATTGGACTCGAACGGCACGGATTCGCTCCAGAACGCATCCAAGCCATAGAGCGCGCTTACCGGCTGCTTTTGCGTTCCAAGCTGAACACGACGCAGGCGATCGAGCAGATGCGCGCGAGTCTGAACGGGTCAGAGGATGTGTCCGAGCTGATTCGGTTCATCGAAGCTGCCGAGCGCGGCTTGATTAAATAAGCGAATTCTCACGAAAGACATGACACAAACGAACACCCTTTCCACCGCAAACTGGGGCCTGATTGCGGGCAACGGGAAGTTTCCCTTCCTTGTGCTCGAAGGCGCGCGCAGCCGCGGCATTGAAATGACTGTGATTGCGATTCGCGAGGAAGCGTCGCCCGAATTGGACAGCGTGGCGCGCCGGATTCACTGGGTAAGCCTCGGGGAGCTGACGCGCACGATAGACCTTCTGCACAAGGAGGGCGTAACGCAAGCGGTGATGGCCGGACAGGTGAAACATAATAAAATTTTCAGTTCCATTCGGCCGGACTGGAAGCTGGCGAAGCTGCTGCTCTCGCTTTCGAAGAAGAATACCGACTCGCTGATTGGGGCGGTGGCCCGTTTGCTGGAAGAGGAAGGAATTCATCTGATTGACTCGACCGCTTTTCTTGCGCCGCTGCTGCCGGAGAAGGGTGTCTTGACGCGCCGCGCGCCAAATGAGGACGAAGCTGCGGACATTGCTTATGGTCGAGAGATCGCACGCAAGCTGGCGGAAATTGATTTGGGGCAGACGGTGGTGATTTCAGACCGCGCCTGCGTCGCCGTGGAAGCCATGGAAGGAACGGACGAAACCATCGAGCGCGCCGCGCGTCTCACACAAGGGAAGCGCCTGGTTGTGGTGAAAGTCAGCAAACCCTCGCAAGACATGCGATTCGATGTACCCGTCGCGGGTTTGAATACGGTTGCCGTAATGCGGCGCTCCAACGCAACCGCGCTAGCGATTGATGCGGGCCGCACTCTGCTGATTGATCGTGAAAAACTCCTCGCCGATGCGGATGAGGCCGGAATCGCGATTGAGGCGTTTGAACCTCGTGATGCTGACCCTGGCGGTGCTGGCGCGGCAGACAGTGAAGATGCGGCAAACCTTGCGTCCGGCGCATCAGAACGACGAACGCAAAGATCATCTCGAAATGCTGTGACAGGGAAGGTCGGAATTGACTGACAGGAAGATTCGTGTCGGCGTGGTTGGTGTGGGCGACTTTGGGCGCAATCATGTGCGCGTGCTGCATGATTTGGCGGGAGCGGAGCTTGCCGGCGTTCACGACGCGGATCCCGAGCGCGCGCGCCAAGTGGCCGCGGAGTTCGGCACTCGCGCTTTCGAGGATGTGGCACATCTGGCAGAGCAGGTGGATGCCGCGTGCGTGGCGGTTCCCACGAAATTGCACGCGCGAATCAGCTCGGAGCTGCTCGAGCACGGTGTGGACGTGTTGGTAGAGAAACCGATCGCCGCCTCCCTGCACGAAGCCGACGACCTGATCGCAACAGCGAAAAAGAACGGACGCATTCTGCAGGTGGGACACCTCGAACGGTTCAATCCTGCGGTGGTGGCTTTACAGAAGATTGTCACGCGGCCGCTTTTTTTCGAAGTGCACCGCCTGGGCGTTTTTTCGCCGCGCAGCCTGGATGTGGACGTCGTGTTCGACGTAATGATTCACGATTTGGACGTGCTCCTGTCGCTGCTGGATTCTCCGCCACGCGAGATTCAGGCCGTGGGCATTCCGGTGCTAACTGAAAAAGTTGATATTGCCCACGCGCGCATCGAGTTTGAAAGCGGAGCCGTGGCCAACGTGACGGCGAGCCGTGTTTCCACCGAGCGCGTGCGCAAACTGCGATTTTTTCAGGCGCGCGAGTATATTTCAGTGGACTACACACGGCAGGATGTGACACGAATCCGCGTGGTGGGCGAAGGCTCGCAGCCGGCCATCGATTTCGAAAAGCTGCCGACCGAGCCGGAGGAACCTCTCAAGGCCGAGCTGCGCTCTTTTGTGGCTGCGGTGCGTGAACGAAAGACGCCTTTGGTTGACGGCCACGCTGGAAGGCGCGCGCTGGAGCTCGCCGAGCGCGTGATGGCCGGCATTGTTGAGCACGCCAATCGTGTTAAGCCAGAGCTCGCGGGCGTGACGACACAAAAATGATTCCTCGTACCCTGGTTCCGGTAAATATTTCGCCCGTCGAGAAGCAGAAGTCCCAGCAAAATGGGCACAAGAAATCTTCTCAGCTGGATTCGCGCATTATTGTGCCTTCCGAACTTCCTCCCGGCGAACTCGACGCGCGCACCGCAATCCCCTCTTATTTGCCGCTTGATGTGCTCTCCGGGCGGATGCTGATTCCCCGCGATATGCCCGTGAAGCACATGGAAACACCCGCTTCCGCGATTCCCTCGCACGTACCGTTGGAAGTTCTCGGCAATCGTGTCGTGGTTCCGGCGGAAGCACGGCTTGAAGAGCGCCCTGAGACGCCACCCGCTCCCTTACCCGTAGGAATTTTCGAAGATGTGCTCGAGCCGGATCTCTTCACTACCGGCGAAGTCAACCTGCTCCCAAGTCCGGATGATTCGAAGAAGCGCGACTGGCAGTGGGTGGCCCGCTCATTTTCCTTGATTGTCCACGTTGTCGTAATTCTGCTGATCCTGCTCGCACCCAAATTCTTCACCGCAAGTCAGCCGACGGAAGAAGCGCAGCTCGCCCGTCAGCAGCTTTCGAGTGTGTTCCTGCCCCCGTCAGTGAAGGAAGTGCCAAAAATCCAGCCGCTGCATGAGAAGCCGAGCGACCGCATTCGCCTTGATCCTCGCATTTTGAAGAAGCTTGACGTACCTGTTGCGCCCACTCCTGCGCCACTGGCCGGTCCAAAAACAACGGCTCCGGTGCAGCCCGAGAAAACCGCGCCGGCTCAGCAGGCAACGCCGCCCCCACCGCAGCAGGCGCCTAAACCTGAACCTGAATTCAAGCCGATCGAACCTCAGCCTCCGCCGCAAAAACACTTCAATTTGGATTTGCCGAGCCTCTCGCCCGGCCGCGAGCTGCAGGAGCAGGCGCAGCAGGCGCTTCAGAATCCGAACCGCTCCAATTCCGTGGCCATCGAAGGAACCATTCCTGGCGCTGGTCCCGCGAGCGGCGCGAACGGCCAGGGCCTGCTCGGAGCAGGCGTACAGATTCTGACTCCGACCGACGGAGTGGATTTTTCGAATTATCTCGCGCGCCTGATCGCGCGCGTGAAACAGAATTGGATCACCGTATGGCCTATTTCCGCGCGGATGGGCGATAAGGGCGTGGTCGTAATGCGTTTTCGCATCATGACCAACGGAAATATGCCGAACCCGGACCCGGTTCTTGAACGCACATCGGGAAAAGAGCCGCTCGATCGCGCCGCAGGTGCCGCGCTGACCGAATCGAATCCTTTCGAGCCGCTTCCGTCAGCTTATACGCGGCCTTATCTCGAATTGCGGGTCATCTTCCTCTACAACCTGCCGCTGGATTACAATCTCAATCAGTGAAGCTTAACCGCACGCAGATCTTCGGCGCGCTTTTGCTGGCACTGGCTGTTTTGATTTATCTGCTCGTCCATTTTCGAGCCTTTGCTCAATGACTTCTCCGCATCGGCTTCTCGTCATTTTGGGGCCAACGGCCTCCGGCAAATCCGCCCTGGCAATCCATATCGCGCAGAGCCTCGGCGGTGAGGTCGTCTGCTGCGATTCGACGCAAGTCTACAAGCATTTTGATATGGGAACGGGCAAACTGAGCCCAACGGAACAGAGAGGCATCCCGCATCACCTGGTCGACTTGGCCGAGCCTGACGAAGTTTTCACCGCGGGCGACTATCGTCGCATCGCCCAGCAGACAATTGGAAACATCTCCGTTCGTGGCGAACTGCCGATTCTAACGGTTGGCACAGGCCTCTATTTGCGCGCGCTGCTCGAAGGCCTCGACGAGCTTCCTGAACGTTCAGAAGCGCTTCGCCAGCGCCTGCGTGAACGCGCTGCCGAACGTGGCCCGGAATACCTTCATCGCGTTCTGCGCCACCGCGATCCTGCTGGAGCGGCGCAAATCGCCCCTCAGGATTTGCATAAGCTCATCCGCGCGCTCGAAATTTGCCTCCTGACTGGCAAGCCTGCGAGCCAGCTTCGCGGCAATCGAGCAGGATTGAAAGGGTTCTCGGTTATCAAAATCGGCCTGATGCCCTCTCGCGAAGCGCTCTACAGGCGCATCGACAGCCGAGTGGAACGCATGCTGGCCGCCGGCTGGGTTGATGAAGTTCGCGGCCTGATTCACCTGCGCATTCCTTCGGCTTCGAAGCCCTTCACATTTCTGGGTTACGCGCAAATCCGCGAGCACATTCTCAGCGGCCGCTCCCTTGAAGACGTCATCCGCGAAATCCGCCAATCGACCCGGAGATACGCCAAACGCCAGATCACCTGGTTCCGCCGTGAGCATGACGTTCACTGGCTAAGTGGTTTTGGAGACGAAGAGTGCATTCAGCGCGAAGCACTGCGTCTTGTCAGCTCCCATGTCAGTCCATAAGCCTTCTATTCTTGGGCGCTGTTCCATACGTTCCCGTATCCGTTGAATCCGTACTGCCCCGTATTGTACAATCCTCTAGCCGTGCCTCAAAAAACGACTGGCCGCCGCACGAATTCCTCCCAACTTGACCGACGGGATTGGGTCAGGGCCGGAATCGAAGTCCTGTCTTCGAAGGGCGTTGACGCTGTGCGCGTAGAGGAACTGGCGCGGCAGCTCGGAATCAGCAAGGGCAGCTTCTATTGGCACTTCAAGGATCGTCAGGATCTTCAGCAAGCCATCCTTGAAGAATGGGAATCCGGCCAAAGTGACTGGAATACGGAAGGCGAGGCCGTCTCCAATCCTGTGGAACGCTGGGCACGGCTGTTCGAGCTCTTCTCCCGTCCGGACTATGCGCGTCTGGAAATGGCCATCTCCTCCTGGGCTCGTCAGGACGAGAGCGTTGCGCGTCGGGTTGCCAACGCGGACCGAAAGCGCCTCGCGTATCTTTCCCGGGTGTTCCGGGAGATTGGATTCACACAAAATCAAGCCACTGAGTGGGCCAATGCGGCCATGTTCCTCTACCTTGGATGGATGGACCGTATGACGCGAGCGGTCCCGAACGAGACTCCCCAGCCGGAATTGGCCGAACTGCTATCGCGCTTCGTCCTGGCAGCCTCTGCTTTGGCCAGCCAGGAAGCGCTGCGGGGCCGCTAGGTGTATAATCGCCCCAGATGCTTATTTCATCTTGTAAAGCTCCCTTCCCCGCTGCCGTTCTCGAATGAAATCACCTTCAGTTTTGGATAACTCGGAACGCACGCTGCTCGTTGGCGTTGGATTGAAGCGGCCACAGAACCGCTCGGAAGGAAATACGCCCGCGGCCGCACGAGAATCCTTGGCTGAACTCGATGAATTGGCGCGCAGCGCGGGCGCACGTGTGGTGGGAACGCGCTTGCAAATGCGCGATTCGCTTGATCCCGCTACGCTGATTGGCCGTGGCGCGCTTTCCGAGCTGGAACACGAGGCGGAACGTCTCGATGCCGGTCTGGTGATTTTCGACCGCAATCTTTCGCCGTCTCAGTATCGCAATCTCGAGCGTGGAATTGGCTGCCGCGTGGTCGACCGCACGCAACTGATCCTCGATATTTTCGCGCGGCACGCACAAAGCCGCGAAGGCCAGCTTCAGGTCGAGTTGGCGCAGCTCAATTACTTGTTGCCGCGCCTGGCGGGCGGCTCGCGCGAGCTTTCGCGGCTGGGCGGCGGCATTGGAACACGCGGTCCTGGCGAACAGAAACTTGAAACAGACCGGCGCCGCATCCGCGACAGAATTGGCAAGATCGAACAATCCATCGAAATCGTACGCCGCCAGCGCGCTCTGCGCCGGCGCGCGCGTCAGGGCGTGCCCCTCGGCACCGTTGCTCTTGTCGGTTATACCAACGCTGGCAAATCAACGCTCTTCAATGCGCTCACTCGCGCGGAGGTGCTAACGTCGTCGAAGATGTTCGCCACGCTTGATCCCACCGTGCGCTCTGTGCGCTTGCCATCGCGCCGGCGCGTACTGCTGTCCGACACAGTCGGCTTCATTCGCGATTTGCCTCCAGGATTGATCGCCGCATTTCGTGCGACCCTCGAAGAAGTTCAGGAAGCGGCGGTGATTTTGCAAATAACCGATGTCTCGAATCCTCTGCACGCCGAACAAGATTCCGAAGTGGAAAAAATCCTGGCCGAGCTGGGCGTTGCGGACCGAACTCGTTTGCGCGTCTTTAACAAAATAGATCTGCTCAGTGCGAACGAACTCGAACGATTGACCCAATCCCCCGACCAGGTGCTTCGTTCTCCGCAGGATTCTCGCGAAAAGGCGCTTGTCTCCGCGCGAACGGGCGCAGGTCTCGACGAACTCATTCGTTGCATCGATCGAGTCATGCCGGTGGACCCAATGGTCGAGCGTGACTGGACTGTCCCGCTTTCGAGCGGCCGTGAATTAGCAATGATTTATGCGTGCGGGCGCGTAATCAGTTCAGAGGTGCTCGATGGGCACATTCGGCTGCAAGCGCAAGTCCCCACATCCATCGCGGAGCGACTGGATTTGCTTTATGTGCAATCTCCTCGCTGATTCTGCCGCAAAATAGGCCGATTTTTGAGTTCCGGAGACGGCGCGCCCTCCCACGAGCCTATTTACCGTTTGGTTTTTATGTGCTGTCGGTTTGTGCAAATTGCTGATGGCTATTGGAGTGCTAAGCATCCAGCCTCCAAAGTGAGCCATGGCGAGCGACAGGGTGATATCCGTAATGTTTTGATGATGATACAGGCCTGGGAGCCATGCGACCGTCGAAAATCCCACTCAATCAGGCTTTTTTGAATTCGTCGGAATTCTGCGTAATTTCCACAGTGATTTCCACAGCTTTTTTGCGCGCAACAATCGCTTTGGAACTCGCTGTGTAATGTACTCATGAGTAAAATAGGCTGCGCCAATGTTGGCGGCTCTCGCAGGCTGTTTTTTCGCTGCGTAACAATCCAGTCGGCGCTGCTGGATTGACTCTTTCGGGCGGGAGCACTATAGTTGGCCCTATCTCTCGCGCCCCTCCGCGGGAAAGGGTCCAGACAGTTCGAGAGCGAAGATGAATCTTCCCAACAGCCTCACGATTCTCCGCATTTTTTTCGTGCCGCTACTCGTCGTGGTTCTCTTGACTCGGCAACCAAATTGGGACTTTTGGGGGCTTTCGGTTCATTTTGAGGTGTGGGGAGTGTTGATCTTACTTGCCGCTGCCGCAACCGATGCCGCCGACGGATATTTCGCACGCAAACGCGCCGAGATTACGACTCTCGGAATCTTGCTGGATCCGATCGCCGATAAACTCCTGATTTCCGCCGCCTTTATTTCTTTGGTTGCCATGGGGCTGGTTCCGGCCTGGATGGTCGTGATCATCATTGGACGCGAATTTATCGTCATGGGCCTGCGCAATATCGCATCCGTTGAGGGCCTTGTGATTCCCGCATCGCCGCTGGGCAAAACGAAATTGTTCCTCCAGGTGCTGGCTGGTTGCATCGTGATTTACTCCGCGCGTCATGCCGGCATCCGCGTCCTCGCGCTCGTGTTGCTTTGGCTGGTGGTCATCAGCGCAGTCGTGTCCGCCGTCCATTACTTCCTGATGTTCTGGAGCCAGGTCGATCATCGCTTCAAGGAGCGCCACAGCCTGCCCCTCGTGCTTGAACAGAAGAAGAATCCGCAAGATGTCCCCACTCCGTAACGACGAGAAACGTTCACTTCTGCAGATTGCCAGAAGCGCTATCGAATCGGTCTTGACCCATGGCAAATCTTTGCAAGTTCCGTCACCAAGCGGAAATCTCGCGATTTCTTCTGGCGCATTTGTGACGCTGCATCGAAACGGCCGTTTGCGCGGGTGCATTGGCCGCGTGACTGCGGTCGAGCCGCTGGCTTATGTAGTCGCGGATTGCGCCGTCGCCGCGGCAACGAGCGATCCGCGCTTCTCCCGGCTGCATCCGCCGGAGCTGCGCGAGCTGCAAGTCGAAGTATCTGTTCTTTCGCATCCGCAGGCGGTCTCCGCGGAGGAAGTTCAACCCGGCATTCATGGTGTAATTATTTCGGCGGGCGAGAATCGCGGTATTCTCTTGCCTCAAGTGGCCGTGGATCACGGCTGG
>JASHYE010000255.1 GCA_030043155.1 Candidatus Acidiferrales bacterium
CGGCGGCGTGCCCGGCTGAATCCACGTCTTTCCGCCGTCATCGGAGCGCTCGATGATCTGTCCAAACCAATCGCTCACCTGAGACGCGTAAATGCGATCCGGATTCACCGCCGACCCTTTCATGTGATACACAGGCCAGCCCGCAAAATGCGGCCCGCTGATCTCCCATTTGTCGCGCTTCCCATCCGCCGTCAAAAGAAATGCGCCTTTGCGCGTCCCCACCAGAACTCGTACTCTGCTCACGTGAGACCCCTTCTCAATTTGTTTTCGCTAATCAGTATCGCTTCTCGCCGGCCCATGACACGGCAATATCGCGCTTCAGCCCTCACCTTAAGAAGCAGGTGTGCCGTCCGACCACTTGGGCGCCAGAACCATCAGCACTGTCAGTCGATCCAAAGGATCCGGAGATGTTAGAACAGGAGAGCCTGCCAGATTTTCGCCTTGAGCTACAGAATCTGTTTCTGGAATAAAAAACATCACATGCGGATGCCAGTGCCACCGTCCAGCCGTGTCATTCAAATACTGCTGTTTTGAAAGCATGTAACACATCGCGCCGCGCTGCAGACTCGGCAGCTCCTTCTTATCGAAAGCAGCTTTGATGGCGTCGGCCATTTGAGCTTTCGATTCTCCAGCCAGAATCAACTCGGTCTTCTTGATGGTGATCGGAAGATACGATCGCGCCGCCGCTGAATTTAAACACATGGTCCCTCGTATCTTGGGATTCCAAAAATTCGGATCATCAGTTGTAGCGGTCCACCCTCTCTCAACCAGGCACACAAAGCCGTTCGTCCCTTTGACCGCCGTTTCATAGCCGTGCCGCCCAAGAACCAAAACCTCGGCATTGCCCGAAATGGATTTCGGAGCCGCACTCCGCGCCATCTCTATCTCGGCGGCTCGGCTCATTAAATACTGGTCAAGCGGTGCCATCTTCGGGTACGGCGCCTTCGAATCCTGAGCGCGAGCCGGCCGCGCTGCGCCCACCACAACCAGTAGCACCATACCCGCAATCGCCCCGGTTATCCTCGATTTCATTGGCTCTCTCCCGATGTGAATTCCGAGCGCAAAAAGCCAACCGTGATGCTCACCGGATTGCACCGGCGAGCATCCCACTCGCGCTTCGGGTTCGTCAGTCTCCTCGACTTCTTTCGATCTACCGTGACAGTCAGCGTGCCTTGCTTTTTCTAGTCACTAGACACTCGCCACTAGCCACTGTTTTTCAGGCTACTCGCCACTGCTTTTCACGCCTTCGCCGCTGTCTGCTGCGGACGCATCATCTTCATCATCTGGCGCATCGCCGCCATCTGCCCGGGCGACCGCTTCTCGCTCCACTGCTCGAAGCGCTCCGCGGCTTTCTCAAGATCCGCCGCAAATTGCTTGTTCATAAAGCGCTGGCGAGCCTCGGGAATCGTCGGCTTCACCCGTTCCCACACGCCAACAAATTCACCGCTGTGTGCAAAGAAAAGGTCCTCGTGGAGCAAACCGAAATTCAACATCGCGCAAGCCTGATCCCAATAGCTGATCACCATCATGAAGTTCGTACCCTGCTCTGTTCCCATCGGCGCGATTTTCATCGCCTCGTCGAGCGTCTCCGCGAAAAAATTCTTAAAGAACCAGTCGCGCGCCTTGCGCAACCGTTCTTCGCGCCGCAAGTCATAGAGTTTCAACTGAAGCTGCGCCTGCTCATGCGTCGGTTTGCTATCCATGATGTTTCTTCTCCTTTCTTTTATTCTTCGTATTCCTCGTGACTGAAAGCAATTTCACACCTCTGCGAAAATCAATCTGCTGCCGCTTTATGCCAACGTTAATATACTTTGAGGTTTAGATCTGGAAATACGATCATCGTCGTGTCTGGTCGCCCGGGCTGCACCAGAAAGGGAGCGACCGAATCGTATCCCAAATCCTGTGCGGTCATATACGGCGCGTAAAACATAAAATGCGGCGGAACATGAACTGTCCCGCCGGCCGGAGTAGGGCCCAAGCGGTTATCGGTCGACAGCATGTAGCGGACGCCTGGCTTGCTCGGCGCTTTGAACCGGCCGTCCTTGTATCCATTCGCGATGTCCGCTTTGATCTCCTCTTCTGAGATACCCTTGGTGCGCAGTTCTTCCTTGTACAGGTCGGCAAGCAAAAGAGTATGGCTGCCTTCTGCATCGTAGCATTCCGGTTCCACCGTCGTTTCGCCTGACTTCGTGAAGTCCCGGCCCACGAGGCAGCTCACACCGTTGGTGCCTTCTCGATCCTTCTCAAAGCCCTTCGGACCCAGAACGTAGACGGTTGCCTTATCCCTCAACTTCAACGGAGCAGCGCTCAACGCAATGGAGACTTGCACGTCGCGCGGCACCGATGCGTCGAATACCTTCGGAAGTTGGTCATAGGCCACCTGCGCTGACGCCCCACCGGCCAGAAGGCCCATTGCCAAAACGGCGGCAAAAATCACCGCTATCGATTTCACAACCTTCAGCCGCATTGTCGTCCTCCAACTCGAATTTTGTTTCCACCGTCTTCGCCTGCTGGCCTGATCATCTCGCCTGCTAGGTATTCGATAGGAACGGTGCTCCACACTCTGCGATATTCACTTGCATAATGCAAGTGAAAGATTTTATATTCCTTGCGTGGCCAACAGGAAGCCCCTCATCCATCGCCGCTCGCCGTGTCCCTTGAACGCTTCCGTCGAAATGCTCGGCGACCGCTGGTCCCTTCTCATCCTTCGCGACATGATGGTTTGGGGCTTCAAAACCTTCAAGGAATTCCTCGGCTCGCACGAAAAAATCGCCACCAACATTCTCGCTGACCGCCTCCGCCGCCTCGAAAGATCCGGCATCATCGCCTCTAAACCGGATCCCTCCGATGGACGCAAGCAAATTTACCTTCTCACCGCAAAAGGAATCGACCTCGCGCCCGTCCTCGCCGAAATGGTCCTCTGGGCCGCGCGCCACGAAAAAACCGGCAATCAACCCCTTATCCGCCAGCTCAAGGGCGGCAAAGAACAGGTCATCGCCCACATCCGCAAAACCTGGGCGGAAAAGAAAAGTTCGTGAGAGACTAACAGCCTTTCACGCAATGACTTCTCACTCTGAACGCCGGCTCGACATCGCTACCACTGTCTCCATCGCCCTGCCTGCCTTCGCACTCCAGTCCGTCGCTCACGAAGTACTCGGTCATGCCGTTACGGCCTGGCTCAGCGGCGTGAAAGTCATTCTCATCACTTCCACCACGCTGCAAACACAGGGAGGCAGCCGGATAATCCCCGCAAGCGGGCCGCTCGCCAATCTGGCTTTCGGAATCGCCGCTTATCTCGCATTTCGCCGCATTCCGCGTTTCAGTGCGGCTCGCTTTTTCCTGTGGATCTTCGCCTTTGCCAATCTGTTCATCGGAACGGGGTACATCCTCTTTTCGGGCGTCACAAATTTCGGTGATGCCGCGTTCGTCATCGCCGGATGCAAGCCTGCCTGGCTCTATCGCGCCGCGCTGATCGTTTTTGGCGCCTGGGGATATCGCTTCTCTGTGGGCTTGGCCGTTCGCGACACGCTCGGCCTCATTCGTAACGGCAGTCTTCTCGTCGAAGATGTCGGCCGCATCCTTTATTCTGCGTGCCTTGCGGGCAGCCTTTTGTACGTCGTCGCGTCGATTTTCAATCCCGTCAGCCCTTCCCTGATTCTCTACGACGGCGTTTCGAGCGCCTGCGGCGTTGCTGTCGGACTCCTTTTCATCCGCGGAGCTGTCGCAAGGCTATCGAAATCCGTTCCTGCGCCTTCGCCATCTGGTCCAACACCCAACGCAATTCCCTTCAGCGCTGCATGGCTAATCTTCGCGTCCATCTCTACCGTTCTCTTCATCATTTTCCTTGGCCGAGGCATTCGCCCCTAGTTGCGTAGCGCACAATTTCGCGCTTCTTGCGAAGTTCTGCTCCTTCTCCGGGAACCGCCGGCCTTTGTAGCGCAGAGTTTTGCCCTCCAAAAACTCTGGGCTTTGCCCGTCTCCCCCTCCTCCGACCGCCGAACCCCTTTCTGATCGGAAACCCACCCTGTCATTCCGAGCGAGTCCCGACATGCCTTCATCGGGACGACGAGGAATCTGCTTGTTTAGGTTAAACCAGGGGCGACTACGCTTGGCCAGATGCAGCTTTTATCGCGGCGGTATCCTTCTCAAACTCCGCTTCCCGCACCTTCAGGTCCCTTCGGACGGCATGCAAAAGATACTTGTAGTCCTTGATTGGTAAGCTCGTGTGGATAGCAGCCCCAAAGAGACTGCTGTAAAAGTTGACGATGCGAAGACCATTGTCGATCAGCGCCTCGATCTCTGAGAAGAGGACAGGATTCTGCTCTGCGAATCCCCTTGGGTCCAGCGCGCTTGAGCGGCTACGATGTGCGAAGTAATTGTTCCGCAAAACTGTGAGCTTCTTGACTAATGGGTTCGCATTGCTCACAGACTCCAAATCCTTCTGCAGCAGCGCAGAATCAGGCCTCCGTGGGTCAGCTGCCAGCGAATCGACGAACGGATTATCTTTAAGTCGTTCGCGGAAGTTTGGCTCGTCGAAAAAATGTAAGTAGGCTTGGATAGTCTCAAGGAAGTTCCTTAAATTCAGGCTCGGTTTGCCTTCATACAGGTCATAAGCCTTGCAGAGTCGCAATAGCGTGGCCTCCACGTGAGCACTCAAGGTAAACGTCCAGAATGCCGCCGACTGGTTGAACTCCTCTTGGTAATCTTGGATAGCAGCATTAAGGTCCTGATGAAGTCGAAAATGGTCGCGCGCGTCAATGAGTTCATCGACCAATGCCTCCAGCAGACGCTTAAATTGAGCCGAATCGGTAACTTCGATCTTCATTTGTTTTTCCTGGAAGTGCGCTGCTAGTTTAGCAGAGTGCTCATTCAATTAGCGCCGCAGGGTGGACTGAGCGCCCCGCAATTACCGAGTGGACGCGCATCCGCCTCGTCCCAGCAGAAAGACGCTTTGGCATAAGACATTTTCCTTTTCGCGCGCGCCTTTTGCGCGATGTAGTCCGTTTTCGCCTTGACAATGTGTTAGTAAAGTGGTACATAGGTACGTGACATCGCGAATTGTCGGTCACAGCCGCCTTCGGGCGGCTATTCGTTTTTATGGAGAGGCGAAAGGAAAGCGATTCTAATCGCCTGACCTATGAAAAATTAGAAATGAGGCTAACTCACTGAAAACACAAGGTCGGACTCATTTCTAATCGCCAGAGAAATGCGTTTTTCTAAATTGAGTTGCGTCCCAAGGCCGCAGAAAAGCTATGATGAAGCCTCAAAAGATGCCTAACGGGCTCATAAGGGCACGGCTTTTGACCCCTGAGGGAACGAAGGGCAACCGTGCCGGACGTCGGGCAATGTAAGGGCACGGCTTTAGCCGTGCCGTGGAAGCTCCCAAAGTGCGGCTTCAGCCGCTGAGGGATGGTTTCGATGTTTACTGTAATCCGTTTAAGGAGCGCGCGTGACCGAACTGCAGTGGCCGGGAAATAAAATCCGCGAAACGTTCCTCCGATTCTTCGAGGAGCGCG
Organism: Candidatus Acidiferrales bacterium; assembly: GCA_030043155.1. Next base: position 5,517 of record JASHYE010000255.1, read on the forward strand.
GGCACAAACGCGTCCGCAGCTCGTCTCTCGTCCCGGCGAACGATCCCACGCTGCTTTTCACCAATGCGGGCATGAATCAGTTCAAGGACGTTTTCCTGGGCCTCGAAAAGCGCGATTA
>JASHYE010000256.1 GCA_030043155.1 Candidatus Acidiferrales bacterium
AAGGCTGGCGATCACGTAATCGTCGGCGGCTTCCAATTTCTCGCTGATGGCACGCCCGTGAAGGAAACCATCGAAAACTCAGCCATTCAGGCAGACCCGCATTGAAATCTCGCCGCGCGAAACCCTGGCACAACAACCTGCACCGAATGGAGACGCCGCGTGTTTGTTGATTTTTTCATCCGGCGTCCGATTTTCGCTACCGTTTGCGCGCTCATTATTGTGCTCGGCGGCGCAATTGCCATTCCAACACTGCCGATCGCGCAGTTTCCCAACCTAGCGCCTCCGCAGGTCATCGTCACCAGCGCCTATAACGGCGCGGATGCACAGACGGTTGAATCGGCCGTTACCATACCGCTCGAACGCTCGATTAATGGTGTCGAAGGCTTGAAGTATTTGACTTCCACGAGCGCCAATAACGGCTCGAGCACAATCACCGCTACGTTTGACATAACCCGCGATCCGGATCTCGCCGCAGTCGACGTGCAGAATCGTGTGCAGGCCGCCGCAGGGCTTTTGCCTGCTACGGTCAACAACAACGGTATCACCATCACAAAAGGCCTCAGCGGATTCGTTTTCGCCGCCGCTTTTTATTCGGATAACAACAAGTATTCCGGCCTCTTCATCAGCAACTACGTCGACGTATATGTCAGCGACGCGATCAAGCGTGTCCCCGGCGTCGCAAATGTAATGATCTTTGGCGAGCGCGAATATGCAATGCGGCTTTGGCTGGATCCGAATCGGCTGGCCGCTCGCGGACTCACGGCCACAGACGTGATTGCCGCGCTAAACGAGCAAAATGTCCAAGTCGCCGCGGGACAGATCGGCCAACCTCCCTCGCCGCCAGGGCAGACATTCCAAATCAGCGTTCGCGCCATGGGCCAACTGACGGACTCATCCGAATTCGACAACATCATTTTGAAAACGGGAACTGATGGAACGCTGGTTCGTGTCAAAGATGTCGGGTACGCGGAACTCGGGGCGCAAGATTACAGCAGCAATCTTTTTCTCAACGGACACGAGGCGATTGGGTTAGCGGTGCAACAACTTCCGAACGCGAACGCGCTGCAAGTGGACGAACTGGCGAAGGCGGAACTTGAGAAGCTCGCCCCGAGCTTTCCCCCTGGACTGAAGTACGACTTCGCATTTGATACGACCACAGCCGTTGGCGAAGGCATTCGCGACGTGCTTACCACGCTGATCGAAGCGATCCTCCTGGTCATCGCGGTGATTTTCATTTTTCTCCAAGACTGGCGCAGCACTCTCATTCCCGCGATTACCATTCCGGTGTCGCTGGTCGGCACGTTTATTTTCGTCAAACTGCTCGGATTTTCCATCAACACACTGACGCTCTTCGGCATCACGCTCGCGACCGGCCTTGTGGTCGACGACGCGATTGTGGTGATTGAGAACGTTCAGCGCCACATCAGCGAAGGAGAAACCGAGCCACATCGCGCCGCATCTGCCGCAATGGGAGAGGTAGCCGGAGCTGTGGTTGCCACTTCCCTCGTACTGGTTTCCGTTTTCGTGCCCGTCGCGCTTTTCCCCGGAACCACAGGAATCTTGTTCCGTCAGTTTGCGCTCACCATTGCGTTCTCGGTGGCCATCTCTGCTTTCAACGCTCTCACGCTTACGCCGGCTCTTTCTGCCATCTTTCTGGGACACGAGAAGCCCAGCCGTCTTCGCGAGCGCATCTTTGGCCCGTTCAATCGCATGGTGATTGGCGGAACAAATCTCTACCGGGCTTCGCTGCGCCACCTTTTCAACTGGAAATTCGCGACTGCGGTTCTGTTTCTGGTGCTCACTGGACTAACGTACCTTGTGTTCACGCGAGTCCCGCGCGGCTTTGTGCCCACCGAAGACCAGGGCTACATGATGATCACCGTTCAAGCGCCCTCCGGTGCTTCGTTGCAGTACACATCGGACATTTGCCATCAGGTCGAGGCGATTCTGAAGCGGCAGCCTGAAATCGCGGAGGTTTTCGCGATCGCGGGGTTCAGCTTTTCGGGCGCAGCTTCAAATTTCGCAATGGTTTTCGTCAACCTAAAACCATTTTCCGAGCGTCAGGGAGATGCGCATTCCGTACAGGCCGTCATGAATCGCCTGCGGGGACCGTTCTTCGCCATTTCGGGCGCGGTCATTGTGCCGTTTAATCCTCCCGCAGTGCAGGGCCTTGGCAATTTCGGCGGTTTTCAGCTGGAAGTGGAGGACCAGGGTGCGGCGTCTCTTCAACAACTGCAGCAGATCACAGGCGATATGGTCAAAGCCGGCAACCGCGATCCAAATTTGAGCGGGCTTTTCAGCAGCTTCACCGCGAACGATCCGCAATTCACTGTGAATATCGATCGCAGCACAGCAAAGAGCCTGAATATTCCGTTGGGCCAGATCACCGACGCACTTCAGGTTTTCCTGGGATCGGTTTACGTGAACAATTTCATTTTCAACGATCGCTCCTATCGCGTTTATGTCCAGGCGGAGGATCAGTACCGCTCGCATCCGAGCGATATTGACGAGTTTTATGTGAGGTCCGGTTCCGGCAGTATGGTGCCGCTCGACAATCTGGTTAGCATCACCCACACAGCAAGCCCGCAGGTGATTACTCATTACAATTTGTTCCGCTCCGCGGAAATTGACGGTTCGGCTGCGGCAGGGCGCAGTTCAGGAGATGCCATCACAGAGATGCAAAATCTCGCGGCCAAGGTTCTGCCGCGCGGAATGTCCTACGAATGGTCAGGGCTTTCCCTGGAAGAAATTGAATCCGGCGGCAAAGCTGCAGCCCTTTTCGGCCTTGGCTTGCTCGTGGTTTATTTGACGCTCGCCGCGCAATACGAGAGCTTCTCACTGCCGTTCATTGTGCTGATGTCGGTACCGATGGCGCTGTTGGGGGCGCTGCTGTTTCAAGCTGTGCGCGGCAACATCAACGACGTCTATTGTCAAATCGGACTGGTAATGCTGATTGGCTTGGCCAGCAAGAACGCGATTTTGATCGTGGAGTTCGCTGAGCAGTTGCGAGAGCGGGGTATGGGACTGTATGACGCGGCAATCGAAGCCGCGCGCATTCGCTTGCGGCCGATTCTCATGACTTCATTTGCCTTTCTTCTTGGCGTTTTGCCGCTGGTATTGGCGACCGGCGCCGGCGCTGCTGGACGCAAGTCAGTCGGCTCAACCGTCTTCGGCGGAATGGTGTTCGCCACTTCGCTTAATCTGCTCTTTGTTCCAGTGCTCTATGTAATCGTGAAGGGCGCGCAACAGCGCTGGAAGCCTTCTCGTGGCGTCATAAGGCCCGCAACTGAATCATGATAAGAAGTGCCTGACCTGTTGAAAAATGTGATGGGCAGCCGCAGCTAGCGCTCAGCGGAGTAATCACTCGCGACACGGGTTTCCGGACAACGACTTTCGTAGAGCGGCCACAGGGAGAAAAAATTGTGGCGACATTGACTGCAGCGATACGCAGCGACACCGAGCGCCTTGAAAATCCATCGTAAGCGGCCGTTGCGAACGTGATGTTTTGCTAGCTGCTCAAGCTGTAAATTTCCGCAGCGGGAACAGTGAGCATGGCCCATGAATTCCCAAGCAACCCTGCGCGCATAGAAGCGCCGTCGGCATTTCATGCATCGCCAGGGGCGGAATCCCGCTAAGCTTAAAAAATTATCCAGAAATCCTTTTCGTTGCGACCGTGCACAGCTTCCCTGCTTGCAAGATGGACAAATCATGGCCCTTTTGCCCGATGACCGGTTTATAAGAGGCGCAGCATAGACGACGGGCATTTCCGCTTCAAGTCTTCTTACGTACTATTTTTTCCAGTACCTCGGTACGTGCAGATTGGACGGCTTCCGAGTCAACAAGGGTCGCATTGGATTCACAAAGTTGTAGAATATCCGCTTCGGAGATACGGATGGCCGACTACACGGAAGCGCACGCCCGCGCGGGAATCGACGCTAAAATGCCGCCGCTCGAAACCTGGCCGAACCATTTTCCAGGGTATGAAGTCACGATTCGATTTCCGGAATACACATCAGTTTGTCCAAAAACCGGACTGCCCGACTATGGCGCAATCACCATTCAGTACGAGCCGCAAAAAGTGTGCCTGGAGCTGAAGGCGTTAAAGATGTATTTGCTGGCCTACCGCAATCTAGGCATCTTTTATGAAAACGCTGTGAATCGAATGTTACGCGACATTGTCGCGGCGGCAAGACCAGTGAAATGCCTGGTGCGCGGTGAATTCACCCCGCGTGGCGGGCTTTTCACGACGGTGGAAGCGCGATGGCCTCATCAGCACAAGGCAGGCCGCCGCTCGTAGACTTTATTCCATCGCTTGGCGATAATCGCGGAGCAACAGCGAAGCTGAGGAGAAACGATGACTGATTCGCCCGAGCTTTTAAAAAGCCATACGGCAGAGCCACCGCCCGAGTCATACCCGTACACGCCTCGCTGGGTCATCATCGCTTTCATTGTGGCGTTCGCGCTGAGTGGTTATCTCGTTTATGCCCTCGTCCAACAGAAGCAGCAAAGCGCGCAAGCCTCCGATGCCGCGGCCAAACGCTCCACTGCCCTTGCCGAGCAGTTGGATCGCACCAATGCCGCCCTCGCAGACCTCAAGTCAGAGCTTCAAGTCACTGATCAGAAGCTTGGCTTGACCGAAGATGAGCTGGCAAGCGCCCGAAGCATGGCTGTCGCAGTTCGTAAAGATCAAAAGAAACAGCAGGTCACCGATAACGCCTTGCGGCAGCAAATTGGGCAGGTGCAGCAGCAGACCTCGGCGCAATTCGGCGAGGTTTCGAGCGAGTTGAATGGGACAAAAAACGATGTCGCTTCCACGCGCAAGGATCTCAACGACACAAACACGAAACTCGGCACGGCCATTGGTGACCTTGGAGTGCAGAGCGGCTTGATTGCTCGCAACCACGAGGAAGTGGAGGAGCTAAAGCGCCTCAATGAGCGCGATATTTATGAGTTCACGATGGGCAAGGAAAAACTTCCTCACCGTGTCGGACCCGTTCAACTGATCGTACGTAAAATCAATTCCAAGAACCTGACGTTCACGCTCGATATCATCGCCGACGATCGAAAGACCGAACGAAAGGACAAGAGCCTCGAAGAACCGATTCAGTTTTATACCCGCGGCAGCCATACCATGGATGAGATCGTGGTCTATGACGTAAAGAAAAACTCCATCTCGGGATACCTGTCCACGGCAAAGCAAGCCGCCACTGCGGGTGGCGCTACAGCAAACCAGTAATGAAAAGCGGAATCTTCCGAATAGTCCTATTTCTGTCGCTCCTTTGGCTCACTCTGCCGGCTTCAGCCCGCCGGAAATCTTCGAGCCAAGAAAAGCTGGCGCCTCCAGGGGCTGCTGTCAGCCAGTCGCATGAATCTGTTCAGGTTCAGTTTGCGTTTCAGGGAAACGTGGCGCAAGTTCCCGCGCAGATCGCCGACTCGCTTGTGCTCGTCCCCGTTCGCGTAAGCGGCTCGCAGCCCTCCTGGTTCCTGCTTGACACCTCGCGGGCCGCATCTGCCATCGATGACGTTCGCGCGGTCGCAGTTGGGCTCTACTCTCCATCATCGGCGGGCAAAATTCCCAAATCCTTCTCGAATGTGACGTTGGAGTTTCCCGGCCTCAGAATTTCGCTGCCATCCCTGGCGCTGGGCACTTTTGGTGACTTGTCAGCCCGCGTCGGTCATATTGTGCAGGGCGTCCTTGGGATGGATGTCCTAAGCCAGCTCATTGTGAAAATCGATTATCCGGCCGACTCGGTTCAGTTTTATGATCCGAAGGGATTCAAGTACGCCGGCCGTGGCGTGGAAATTCCCGTCCAAGTTTCGGACGGAGTTCCAGCCATCACGGGTAAAGTCACTCTTCGTCACCGCGGAAAATTCACTGGCCTGATTGCCATCGCAACAGCACAGACAGAGCCTCTGAATTTTTCGCCGCATTTCGCGGCCGCCCATTTTTTCTCAGGGGCGCCTGAAAGGATGCTGCCGTTTCCCGGCGAAGATGCTGGCAGCGACACGGATGTTCGCGCATTTCTTGGACGCGTCCAGCAGCTCCAAATGGCGAAAATCCTCTTCAACGATCCCATCGCGATCCTGCCCGTGAAATCGGCACAAGGCTCGGGAATTGTTCCGCAGCAATTCATTTGCGCCATCGGCGGCGAAATTCTGAGCCGCTTCACCGTGATTCTGAATACCCCAGCGCACATGCTGATTCTTGAGCCCAATAAAAGTCTTGCCGATATTTTTAGCACTGATATGAGCGGCTTGACGCTGATCGCGATTCCCCCCGCGTTTAACCGCTTTGAAGTGGCTCAGGTGGCGCGCAAATCGCCGGCTGCTGCCGCGGGAATTGCCATCGGCGACATAATCGCAAAAATCGACGACCGGCCCGCATCCGACTATACGCTGGACGATATTCGCTCCCTTCTGCGGCAAGATGGGCTGTCTCACAAGCTGACTCTGTTGCGCAGCGGCAAATCCATTGACGTAATGCTCACATTGAAGCCTCTAATATGAAGAGGCTCCTGCCACTTCGGCTCGTGCGCATATCTCGGCGCACGAAAGTCGTGCTATACTTCCTAGCCCATCGGCCTGTGGACAGTCTCGTGGGCTGAAAAAGCGTTGCGAGTGGAGGTGGATTTATCGCCGAACGTAGTCTTGGTCCGCGGGTGAATGAACGCATCCGCGCGCGCGAAGTGCGCGTGATTGACGAACAAGGAAACCAGCTTGGCGTGCTGACGTATTTCGACGCCATGAAAACAGCGCGTGATGCGGGGCTCGATCTGATCGAAATTTCGCCCAACGCAAATCCTCCGGTCTGCAAGGTGGCCGATTTTGGCAAGTTTCTCTACGAACAAAACAAAAAGGCGCATGAGCAGCGCAAGCACCAAAAAGGAACGCAGATCAAAGAAGTGAAGTTTCGGCCTTCGACGGCGGAACACGATTATCAGGTGCGAAAGAATCAAATTATCGATTTCCTTGGCAAGGGCTATAAAGTCAAAGCGATGATTTTTCATCGCGGCCGCGAGATGGCTCATCAGGACGTTGGCCGCGCGAAAATGACGCGCCTGCTGAAGGAAATTGAGGAGCACGCGCTGGTAGAATTTGGGCCACGCATGGAAGCAAACATTCTGCTGGCTTTGCTGGCGCCCAAGAAGGGCGCTGTAGCGCGCCCTGCCCCGGCTGCCGCAGCAAGCTAACAAGCGCTTCCGAAATTTATCGCTAGGCTCACAGAAAAAGTTATTTGAAAACGCGAGGAGTACCGTGCCAAGGAAGCCAAGAAAAAAAATGAAGTTGAAGACGCATCGCGGAGCGGCGAAGCGGTTTAAGGTGACTTCGACCGGCAAAGTGATGCGGCATCATTCCGGAAAACGGCACTTGCTGGGAACGAAGAAACCGAAGCGCATGCGGCGTCTCGGAAAGCAAATCGAAGTGACGCCGGGCGATGCCGCGAAAGTTCATCGCCAATTGCCGTACGCCTAGAGCTTTTGCGATAATCGCAGTTCGGTCTTGAACGAATCTTGCGCCAGGCAGTGCTTCACGGGTGCCTGCCGGCCAGAGCGCGCCGTTGACGGCGCGAAAGTACCACGTAGTCCGCGAGACAAACCCGTTGCGTCGTCGCGCTTTTGCGCCTCGCGCAATCTGTTTGTCTCCAAGAAAAACTTGAAGAATTGAAATTCCATCGAGGAGCATTTCCATGCCACGAGTAAAACGCGGGACCAAGCGCCGCGCCAAGCGCAAGAAGATTTTGAAGCACACAAAGGGCTTCTTTCTGACCAAGAGCAAGCTTTACCGCTCAGCCAAAGAAGCCATGAACCGTTCGCTGCGCTATTCCTATCGTGACCGGCGGACGCGTAAACGCGATTACCGCACGCTCTGGATTCAGCGCATCGGCGCAGCGGCGCGCAACAATGGAATTTCGTACAGCCAGTTCATGCATGGGCTGAAAACAGGCGGCGTCGAGCTGGACCGCAAGATTCTCGCGGACCTGGCCGTGCGTGAACCGGAGAGTTTTGCCGCGCTTGTGGCCCAGGCCAAGCAGCATCTCAGCACAGCGGCAAAAACACCCGCTTCTGCCTGAGCTCCAATTGCAATTATTCTTTGAGCCCTATCGTGTCTGACGCAATTGCAAAAACGTACTTGCATTTTGACCAGCTCGGCTCTCCTTCGGAGGATCAGCTCGTCGGTTTGTTTGATACTTGCCTCAACTTGGCAATGTATGAGCTCGCCGAATTGGACAGGCTGAACCCTGCAGAGAGGCCGGACGCGTTA
>JASHYE010000257.1 GCA_030043155.1 Candidatus Acidiferrales bacterium
ATGACGTGGCCGGGATTGGTTTATGGCGCGGCGTGCGGATGGCAGGCCGGGGAATCGTCAATCGAGCAATTTCGCGACAGCTACGACTGGGCGTTTTATCGAAACACGGACCATACGTTTGAAGGGATTCTGGACAAATTGGCGGCGACGAACACGTTGCTGGATGGAGTGAATCTCGAAGGGACGCACGTTCGGTATTTTTGGTCGAGCCCGTTTTCGCAAGATGGCGCGCAGGTTGCGGAGACGGCGGCGCCGGTTGTGCACGAGATGCGCGTGGACGCGGAGCAGGCGTGGGAAGCGCTATTGGACAATCGCGGGAAGGCGCGCGCGAATGCGGATACGCTCGATGATTTGGTTTTCGCGGCGCAGCGGCTGGATTTCCTCGGAATGAAACTGGAATATACGCAAGAGATGAGCGCGGCGTATTGGGACGCGTACATGGATATGGATTCGCGGAAAGTGTACGGCGACCTGGAGACGATCAGCTCGATCAACGGCGACTTGCAGGATTTGCGCGAGAAGCTAACGGAACTGCGCAGCGAATATGCGGAGCGATGGCGCGCGGAAAATAATGAAGCGTGGCTGGGGAATGTGCTGTCGCGTTATGACGCGATCACGAATACGATTCAGGAAAAAATAGATGCGATTGATGCGCTGGAGGGCGATTTTTCGGGCGTGAAAGTGCTGCCACCGCCGGAAAATATGGGATTTTATTACCGACCAGGGCCACAGCCGCCTGCTCACCCGTAGGCGAATACATCGCGCAGAAGACGCGCGAATAGGGAGGAATCCGTGAGGCATGCTTTTTGGCATGATTAAAGCCATGCCCTCCGAAAAGCAACAGCAGGTCCCTCACCACCATCCGCACAATGCGCGGCTGGGTTCGGGATGACAGCGAAAACCAGATACCAACGCGGAGTCTCTACTTCTTCCTTGCAACGTGAGCAGCGCACGGAAATGCTTGCCTCAAAGCCTCGAAGATGAGGACGGATGTCGCCTTGTGAGCTTCTTCGAGATTGTTCCGGATGTATTTCAACGTGATCCTAACGATTTGTCCGTTGTCGGCTGCATCTGGAACGCAGAATGGTGCAGTCTGCGGTTTGCCTGTAGTCGCTGTCTGAAACCCATCTTCCGCACGCACACCATCCAGAATTCCCTCCGTATAGGCGATGCACGAGACGAAGTATTTCATGTCCGCTTGGGTCAAATCGTTCAGGTCTTTCTCGATCACGGAGCACTCCCTGAGGTAAGCGTTCCCCGATGTGGACGGGAATTCCTGCTTTTCTTGTGCGCAAGCTAACCCTGAACACAGCAGGATCAGAAGAGCTACGAGCGTGATCTTCACGGCCAGACCTCCTACAAACTCACCGTAGTATAATGCGCCTTATGGCAACCGGAGAAGAAGCAAGCCCTGACCCGGACAACACCTAGGCTACGACAACATGCGCTGCGGGCTGTCATCTTCCTTCGTCGCGTGAACCACCTTAGAGCTAGGACCAAATCGTCAAATTCGAGGGCGCGAGCCGACAAGGTCAGTGAACGGTTCCGCGCTCTTACTTCAGTTTGGAGTTGAGGAAGTTGCGGAGGAGGAGGGCGCTGTTGTGTTCGGTGTCGCGGGCGGAGTAGAGGAGCGTGACGTTGCCGTGACGCGCGGCTTCGAGGAGAGGCTGCCAGGCTTCGGGATTTGCGCGAAGTTCGGCGAGATAGCGTTTGCGAAATTCGGGCCAACGTTCGACTTCATGAGCGTACCATTTGCGCAGAGGGGCACTCGGCGCAACAGTTTTTAACCAGCCGTTGAGCTGCAGAGATTCCTTTTTCATTCCGCGAGGCCAGAGGCGTTCGACTAAGTAGCGCGAACCGGATTTCGCGGATTTGCGCGGATGGTCATAGACGCGAGCGATTTCAATCACTGGATTCTCGCTCTGAGTATAGCTCTGTCGCGACGAGAAAATAGCGGGAGCAGCACAAGTTCGGCGTTTGTTCAACGAAAGCGGTAGCAATCAGGTAGAATCAAGGCAAGGAGTTTCCGTGAGCGAAAACGAGATTATCTTCACGATTGACGAGTCGCCAGAAGGAGGATACGAGGCACGAGCTCTGGGCTATTCGATTTTCACGCAAGCGGAAACGCTCGAAGACCTGAAAAGAATGGTTCGGGATGCGGTGAATTGTCACTTTGACGCCAATACAAAGCCTTCCGTAATTCGCTTGCACTGGGTCAAAGATGAGGTGATTTCTGCTCGAAGCTTCCGCGCGATACGAGCGGACAAGAGCTAGCAAAGTTACTTCGGAAAGTTGGATATGAAGTGGTGCGGCAAACGGGAAGTCATATGAGATTGCGGTCTGTGGCAAAGGGAGTGGAACATCACGTTACAATACCTGCCCATGAGAACCTAAAGGTAGGTACTCTCAGCTTGATCCTCGCGGAGTAGCGACCTACCTGGAAATTGACCGATCAGAACTCCTTCGCCGGCTTTTTTGATTCCTCGAAGGCGTTTCCTTCAATTAAGACTGGCGTTCAATCCTGCCGTGGACTCGCCGGATACGAAGCTCACGACGTGCCACGCGCAGCGGCTGCTTTCTTCCTGCTGGCATAAGCGCGGGTGAATTTGTTTGGCGGGTATGTGACGCGTGTGCCGCGAACGCGGGCGAAGGACGTGAGCTTGTGGGGATTGGCGCGTGTGGGAGTCATGATGTGGCGGACGGCATGGCCGCGAATGGTGAGCGC
>JASHYE010000258.1 GCA_030043155.1 Candidatus Acidiferrales bacterium
CGCCTAGGAGGTCGTCGGGTGCACCGCTCAGGTTCAGGGCCCGGCCCTTACCCACCGGCAGGTCGTAGGATACCTCCCCGCTGTATGAGTAACTGAGGTCCTGAGGGCTTACCGACCACTCATATTGCAAATCTCTCCAGTCCTGAGGTGAGCCCTCGTGGGTGCCCACGAAAGCCAAGGGAGGGTTGCCGTCGTTGGTCATCAACTTCGACCAGGTAAAGGTAGACAGCATGGTGAAATGGCTCGTCAGTTCCTTTTGCACTTTAGCCTGCAGGGAGTTGTATTCCGAGACGCCTCCAGGATAGCCACTCACAATAACACCGTTGCCAGAGCCGTAGCTGCCGTCGCCGAATTGCGGGTATGGTTGAAGCACAAACCACGGAGGCACGGTCGACTGACCATTGAACGCCCCAGGAAGGGCTGCGTATGGATTCGGCGCCGTGCTGCAGCTGGGGTCATTTGTGATGCACAGCGAATTGTTGTACTTTGCGATCGTGGTCAGATCGAGCTGATTCAAGTCGACCGAGCCAATAGGCATGAACAGCCCTTTGCTGCCGACATAGGCAGCACTCACGACCACCTGGTGCGGCAGCTCGTATTCCAAACCAAGGTTGTAGTTGTACGTAACGGGCGTGCGCTGGGAATGCAGCACGGTTTGCAGGGTTGTTCCTAAATTGTTGGCCAGACCAGATGGCGCCGAGGTGAGAATTGGGACGACACCGGTCGGAAACGGGTTGCTCAATGAGTAGGGACCGTTGAACACATCCGTGGCGCTCCCGGTATTCACTCCGCAGGAGGTGCCGTTGAAGACCGTGTTGCCGTCTGAGTTAAAGCAAGTGCCGTTCCATATCGTCTGAGAGGCAAATCCCTGGGAGTTTATGAGGGCGCTGCCCACATTCTCGGTGCTCGGGCCGTAATACATGCCCGCACCGGCGCGCACAACAAAATTGTTGATTGGCTGCCAGGCAAAAGCGAGGCGAGGTCCAAAGTCGTGAAGGTTTGTTGTGAACGGCGAGCGATTGCTGCCATTGGCGTAGACCTCCGCGCCCGTATAGGAATCGCCGTTCACGGTATTGGTTGCGGTCGGATCAAAATACTCCTGGCGGTTATAGCGCTCGTTGCGCCCGCCAAAAATGTCCCAGCGGAGACCGGCGGTGATGCCCAGTGATTTCCAGGGATGGTAAGTATCCTCGACGAAGCTGGCGTAATAAGGATTGGACTCGGCGGCGAAGACATCTTTGGTGAAGTTGGGGTAGAAATTTGGCTCCGGGTTTGGACCGTTCGGATTGGCCATCATTCCAACAAGAAGAGAGGCGAAATCACTGCCGCCGACAGGACTAGCACAGGAATCGCACGAGTCTGTAGCACTGACATCAAACTCGTACGCACCTGCGGGCGCGGGCGGCTGACCGACGTTGAGATAGCGCTTCATCCATTCGAAGCCAAATGACAATTCGTGTTTCTCCAGCGCCTTGGTGACAGTCGCATTCGCGTCGCTGTTCTCGCTAGCGTATTGAAAAATGTTGTAGTCAGCCGTGCCGCCGACCCCTCCGCCGAGGTCGCCAAAGACTATAAAGGGTAGCTGCTTCATGACCTCTTGCGAGGCGAGCGAGGCGGGAAAACCAACCGTGGAACCATTAACGGTACCGAGATCGGTGATATTGGTGCTCGAGTATGACGGCGGCCCTCCCTGATTCTCATAGTGGCGGGTGAAGGAATAGCGCAGCTGCAGCACAGTGGTGGAATTGAGCGTCAGGTCGTCACCGACGAGAGCGTTGCGGCCGTTCGTGACATTCTCGGCATAGTCAGGGTCCCACCCGCTGGGGAAGACATTGGCAGTGGCGAAGTCCAAGCGATCGTAGGAAAACCGAGTGAAGATGTGCTGCTTCTCGCTCGCGGCCCAATCCATCCGAACATCGAACTTGTGCGCGTTCAGCGGGTCCAAGCCCGGCGCAGCATAATTTGGGCTCACGTCGGAGGTTGCCGAATTGCAGGTGGCAGGACTAGGATAGTTGCAATTAGGCATTTTCGACAGATACAGCAAGCCGATGGGGTTGGGGTTCGGAATTATATTTCCTGGAAAGGCCTGCCGCGTGCCGTCTGGGTTGTCGGGCTTGGTGGGATCGTAGATGGTGAAACCCATCTTGGAAAAATCCCCGGTTCTTTCGGCGGTGGTAGGGACACTATACGTCTGCAGTCCCTGGAACTGCACTTCCTGTGTGTCCTCGTAATCTCCAAAGTAGAAGAGCTTATCCCTTTTGATCGGTCCACCAATGGCGCCACCCTCCTGATAGCGATGAAATGCGGGTGGCGTGTTCGCCTCACCACTTGACAGTTCACTCTGCTTGTTAAAGTAATCGTTTGCGGCGAGCCAGTCAGGCCGAAATACACCAAAGACATTGCCATGGAGATCGTTCGTGCCGGACTTCGTGACCAAGCTGATGACGCCTGCGCTGCCACTTTGGTACGACGCCGGCGTGTCCTGGGTCTCGACGCGAACTTCCTGAACGGCGTCCTCAGGAATGCTCATCGCTGGAATGATGGCGGCGGAATTGTTTTCGGCAATTCCGATGGGGCTGCCGTCAACCATATAGTAGACGGATCCAACGAGCGAGCCGTTGAAGGTGTCGGCAGAGACGTCGACTCCCGGGCGCCCAACCGAGATGTTCTGAATTGACTGCATGTTGTCGCTCGAGTTCGGGGAACCATTGACCGCAGACACGCCGGCACTCAACTGCACGAGATCGTAAACGTTGTGGTATACCAAGGGGACGCGATCGATCGTCGCGGCTGAGATAAGCTGCCCGACCGTAGAGTTGGTCGGCTCGACCAGGCTTGGGCTCCCCTTGACGGTGACTACCTCTGATACGGCGCCGATGCGCAGGGCAATGTTGACCAATGTGGCCTGGTCCACAGTGACTGTGACATTGTCTCTGGCAACGCTGGCAAAGCCCGAAGCGCTCGCCGTGACACGATACTCACCAGGATTGAGCGAGATGAAGCTGTAGAACCCCGCGTTGTTAGTGACCGTGTGCTGCGTCACTCCGGTTGCTTGGTTTACCAGGACCACTTGGGATCGGGGAACAACAGCGCCGCCTGGGTCGGTGACCGTGCCGCTGATGCTGCCTCTCCCGGCCTGGGCGAAAAGCCTGCCGCTGGCAATCAGCAAGAAAAAGATCAGCAGGGCGAAAAGTCTTTGCATGAGCCGGACTCGGATGTTCATAAGGCCTCCGAAGGCAATCCGTTGAAATTGGTGGCGCACGGAGAGAGCGAGGAGCACACAAACAGCCGTCGCGAATAAGTGACGCGCAGCCGAAAATTATAGGTTCGATCTTCACCCCGCCGAAGCACGGCCGAGAGCCGCATTATCAACCCCGGTTGCATTTGCACAACCGACAATCCAGGATGCCCCAATAGGGCCTATTAAATCGGATTAATAAGACGTACGTCAAGCGCAAAAAGCAACCTCAGCTCAGGACATGCCCAGCACTCTTAGGGGGCAGGCCGAGTTGACTCTCTCACCACCAGCTCAGGCGCCATTTTGCGATGGGTAGAGGCAACTTCGCGCTTTTCGAGAACAGCATCCACGCCTTCGAGCACGGAACCAGCGGCAGAAGCGCCCATTGCCTGAAGAGGCTGACGGATGGTGGTGAGGGATGGAGCCGATAACATGGAGGGAGCAATATCGTCGAAGCCGATGACCGAGCATTCCTGGGGAACACTCAAGCCCTGTTTCTCGAGAGCCCGGATGGCGCCGAACGCGGAAAGATCATCGAAAGCCATGAGCGCTGTGAACCGTGCCCGCCGCTTTAGTAACGCAACAGTCAGACGATAGCCGTTCTCGAAACTGGAGTTGGGATCGAGCGAATTGGGCAGATCCATGACTAGATTTGAATCGATGCGCAGCTTGACCGAACGAGCAAATGAAACAATTCCGTGCCAGCGAGGAACCGTATCTGCGAGAGTTTTCGGGCCGCGGATGAAGGCGATCCGGCGATGACCCAGCGAATATAAATGCTCGAGTGCAAGCCGCGCGCCCGCCTCATTGTCGACCATGACGGAGCTGATTGAGCCTTTCAGCTCGCGTCCGATGATCGCCGCGGGGATATTCCGCTTTTCAATATCGCCGAGCAGGTTAATGTCCACGAAAAGCCAGTTCGCCACCATGATCAGGCCTTCGACGTGGCGATCGAGAAGCATCTCGAGATGGCGCTCGAAACGATCTCGCTGGTTGTGAATATCCACAAGGATTGGGAGATAAGAAGCATGGTAAAGGGCATTATCGATGCCGCGCAGAATCGGAATGCAGAATGGATCGGTTACGTCTGAAACCATAACCCCGACTGTGTGGCTGCGCTTAGACCGCAAAAAGCGCGCGATAACGTTGGGACGGTAGCCAAGTCTTTTGGCGGCCTTTTGGATCCGCGCCTTGGTAGCAGGAGGGATATATCGCGCGAGCGGAGCATTATTGAGCACAATCGAAACCGTGGCGGCGGAGAAGCCGCTTTCACTGGCAACATCGCGGATCGTCACCATTTTCAGAGCTCCGCGACAAGACACCGCAGATCGTTCATCGCGCGTCAATTCAACTGCAAAGCAGCGCCAAACACCAAGAAGAAAATCGCGTCACTGAGCCGGGAGCCGCAAATTTTCCCCCTTGACTATTGACAGGAAAAGTGTAGGCTCTTGTCGATAACTGAGGGGAGGAGCGTGTGGGCAAACCTACTGATCTGGTGCAAGGCACGCTGGGCCTGCTGATCATGAGAACCATAGCGCTCGGGCCCATGCACGGCTGGGGCATCGCGCAGCGCATTCAACTCGTTTCGAAAAACGCGCTGCAAGTACGACAAGGCGCGC
>JASHYE010000259.1 GCA_030043155.1 Candidatus Acidiferrales bacterium
TGAAACTCCGCGCAGTCCACTTTAATCACCGCGCGCGGATCGCCGAAAATCACTTCCGCAGTCGCTTCCACCACGCGCGTCTTGCCCGCGCCGGTCGGCCCGAGGAACAAAAGATTCCCCACTGGCCGCCCGGGCGAATTCAGCCCCGCGCGAAAAACTTGGTACAGGTCGACGACGGCTTGCACCGCCTCCTCCTGCCCCACGATTTTCCGGCGCAGCGCCGATTCAAAATCGCGGGACTCGCGGCTGCGCTGCGTCGGATCCAAATGCTGTGACTGCGGTGCCTGCGTCATGGACTTGCTCCCCCTTACCGGTACGTCCGGCTGCCTTCCAAAACGCGTGGCTTCACGCGTTCGAACTGCTCCAGTTTGATATCCACCGTGGAACGTAGGAGCCTGAGCTGGGTGACGATCTCCTGCCCGGAACCCGATCGGTCCGGCAGGAGCAAAAGCGGCGGCGAGAGATCTGCCAAATCCAAATTGATCAGCCGCAGAGAATTCAGCAGTTGCTGAACGTAAGGCGAGCGCGGATCGAAAAGTTCAACTCGGCTGTTTACTTCTTCTCTCAGGCGGGACCAATCCAAATCCAGCAGGGGGTGATTGCGATTCACTTCGCGGACCACTTCATCAGTGATCCGGGGCCGTTCGCCAAGTTTGGCTAGGTACAACTGCTCAACGCGCCCGCGACGGCGAACGTTATGCACCAAATAGAACGAATTGCCCTTGCGCCGAACGAATGCCACGACTGCGCCCCCCTAAGAGCCCATCGCGTCCGCGTAGTGTAAGTGCTCGGCACTACGCTGTCAATCGTACGATGCGGCTTCTCAAGAGAGGTTGCTTCGTATTAGTAATTAGTACTCGGAAGTCCCATTGAGGAACAAAACGCTCAGTGGGCTGAAGTTTGGCGAGTTTGCGAGGCCCTCTCTTCATTGCCGCACCATGGCCTCCTATTTATTAGATGTAAAATGGCGCGGAAATGTTCCGCAGCGGTACGCAAAACGTGCAAAAAACCTTGCGTTGCGCTATGCAAGAACGATACGCAGCGAGTAATTTTGGAGAACTAGTCCTATCGGCGATAATCGGGCGAATTCACGCGAGGACTTCATGCCACGAAAGAATGCTGGGAGCTGGGATTATATCTACCGGACAGTGAAACGCATTCCGCGCGGGCGTGTAGTTACATACGGCCAGCTCGCAAAATTCCTTCGCGTCCCAGGCGGGGCGCGAACCGTCGGTTTCGCTATGGCAGGCTGCCCTTCTGGACACGGCATTCCATGGCATCGCGTCGTGGGCGCCGGAGGGCGGCTCCTGCCTCGCGAGCCTTACGCCAGCAAGCAGCGCATGCTGCTCGAAACCGAAGGAACCACATTTGCCGGAATGAAAGTCGATCTCGCCGCCCACCAATGGCAGCGGCCAAAATCCAAAGCGTCGCGGCCCAAGCCAAATTCAAAACGTAAGCGGCGCCGAAGCTAGCGCCATTTCACACAGCGGCGGAAACTGTGATAAAAATCTAAAGTACGCGAAAATTAATCGAATGAGCGAGCCAGTCGTCAAGGTCGAAGGTCTCTATAAAAATTACGGCAGCGTCGAAGCGCTGCGCGGCGTCAGCTTTGAAGTGCAGGAAGGCGAGCTTTTCGGCCTCCTCGGTCCAAACGGCGCAGGCAAAACCACCACCGTAGAAATCCTGGAAGGCATGCGCACCCCCGATCGCGGCGTCGCGCGTGTCTGCGGACTCGACCCGCAGCGCCAGCCCATTGAGATGAGAAACATCGCCGGCGCTTCCCTGCAATCTACTTCCCTTCCCGAAAAAATGCGCGTCGGCGAAACTCTCGAAATGTTTGCGCGCTTTTATCGCAATCCGCGCGATACCGAAGAGCTGCTCAAGCGGTTTCAACTCGACGAAAAGCGCGACGCTTTTTATCACCATCTCTCGGGCGGCCAAAAACAGCGCCTCGCGCTCGCGCTGGCTCTGGTGAACAATCCACGCATCATTTTTCTGGATGAGCCCACCGCCGGACTCGACCCACAGGTTCGCCGCGAAATTTACGACACCCTGGAAGAACTGAAAAAAGAGAAGAAAACGATACTCCTCACCACGCACTACATCGAAGAGGCCGAGCACCTCTGTGATCGTGTCGCCATCGTGGATAATGGCCGCGTCATGGCGCTGGGCACTCCGAGGGAATTAAAACAGCGCTCCGCCGGAACTACACGCATCGAAGTCCGCTTGAGCCAGCCGCCTGTCGACGGCGCTCTGGGCCGCCTTGAGGGCGTCGCGCAATGGACCAAAGAAAACGACGTTTATTCGCTGCACTCCACCGCGCCCACCAAAACAATCGTCGCGCTGGTGAAATATCTCGAAGCGGAAGGCGCGGAGTTGCAGGGGCTCGAGATGCAATCGCCGTCGCTCGAAGACGTCTTCATCGAGCTGACCGGCCGCCGTTTGCGCGAATAGAATTTCTCACTGAATTGAATTTTACGTGCAGCAGCTACGCGAAGAGATACAAAAACAGATAGCCTAGCGAAATCCCAATTACCGATCCCGCCAGTACGTCGCTCAGAAAATGCATCCCCAGCATAATTCGTGAAGCCGCGATGCTCACGGCAATCAGCAAAAGCCCAAGCTGGAAATCCGGATAGAACGAGCCCAGCGTCATGGTAATCGCAAAAGCAGTAATCGTATGCCCCGACGGAAACGAAAACTGATCCGGCGGAAGGATCGAAGCCCAGCAATGCGGTTCCAGCTCGCAGGGCCTTTTCCGGCGGCTTACCCGCTTTAGAAGCACGAAAATCCCAATGCCGGCAAGCGCCGCCAGTCCCGCCGAGCCAATTGCCGCAAACCGGGAATGTCCTCCGCAAACCAGCACGGCGATGCCGCTCGCATACCACAGCCATCCGTCGCCCATTCTCGTCGCCAGAATCATGAATGCGCGAAACCATCGCGGCGCAGGCCAGCGATTGACGCGCCGCATCAGGCGGTGATCGCTCGACTGAATCTGGTTCCAGACCACGCGCGCTACCGTCATACGAACTCCTCTGCCGTCGCCCGTGGCTGACGCAGCCACCGCGAACGACGGCCACTGCTCTGCGGCTCACTGAGAATTTTTTCCGCCCATACTTCACCGAATTTTCGTTCGCTGCGATAATTCAGGAACGTCGCAACCGGCACGGCCAGCGCGAGCGGCGCGAGAACCGTTTTCCAGTAACTCTCTCTCATCGCCAGCGCGCCGATGATCAACACATCTCGCGTCAGTTTCGCGTAGCTTCCCGAATTCCCCGTTACTCGTCCTTTCCCCACCCGCAATCCCGCAAAGAATTCCTCCTTATTCCGTGCGCCCGGAACTTCGGTATAGGCCGTCGCTGCGGATGCGCATGTATGGGCGTCGCTGCCGCCAATTTCGATTTTCCCCCAGCGCTGTGCAAGTTTTTCGGAGTCCTCATTTTGCTGCGCCAGGATCGCCCCGTTCCGCGATTCGATCGCTGGAAAGTACTCGCGAAACCACGCGAAGTCGTCTGCGTCTCGTTTTCCGGTGAGGCATGAAAACACGTGATTCACACTGAAAAACAGTTGGTTCTCACTCAGATAAACAATCAGCGCGACCAGATCATTCCGCCGCTGCTGCAACTGGACGTGCTGCCGCTCCGTAATGTCGTAAATCCCGATATGCACTTCGGACCCGCTCGGCATACGGCAAGTCAGTTCTTCGCTGACGAAGAAGTCCGCCCGGCCGCGCAGCTTTTCCGCGCCGTCAATGGAATCGTGATCCGTCAGCGTGACCAAGTCCATGCC
>JASHYE010000029.1 GCA_030043155.1 Candidatus Acidiferrales bacterium
GCCGCCTTCATCGTCATCGCGCTCATTCTCATCGGCGCCGCTTCTTACGGTGTCTACGCTTTTCTTCACCGTGCGCCCGCACTCACCTCCAAAGACACCATCGTTCTCGCCGATTTCACCAACACCACCGGCGATTCCGTCTTCGACGGCTCTCTCCGCCAGGGCCTCGCGGTTCAGCTCGACCAATCGCCTTTCCTAAATCTCCTCTCCGAAGATCGCATCCAGCAAACTCTCAAAATGATGGGCCAGCCGCCCGATGCGCGGCTCACTCCCGATGCGGCAAAAGAAGTCTGCGTGCGCACCTCCAGCGCCGCCGTCCTCGACGGCTCCATCGCCCAAATCGGCAGCCAATATCTGCTCACGCTCAAAGCCGTCGGTTGCGCCAACGGCCAACTCCTCGCCAGCACCGAAGCTCAAGCCAGCGACAAAAACGACGTCCTCGCCGCCCTCGGCAAAATTTCCGCGAACATCCGCAAACAGCTTGGCGAATCCCTCAGCACCATCCAAAAATATGACACCCCCATCGAGCAGGCTTCTACTTCCTCGCTTGCCGCCTTGCAAGCCTTCAGCCGCGGCCGGCAAGCGGTGCTCGCCGGCGACAACCCCGGCGCTGTTCCGTTTTTCCAGCAAGCCATCCAGCTCGATCCCAACTTCGCCGTGGCCTATGCTGGTCTCGGAACTGCCTATTCCAATTTTGGCGAGCCAAACCTCGCCGCGCAAGATGCCACAAAAGCATACGAACTCCGCGAACGCGTTACCGAAAAAGAGAAGCTCTATATCGACTCCGATTACGATGAGTTCGTCCTCGGCGACCTCGAGAAAGCACTTCAGGTTTATGAGCTATGGCTATCCGAGTATCCAAAGGGTCGCGCACCGCATGGAAATCTCGGGGTGCTTTACGGTCAGCTGGGCCAACTCGACAAGCAGCTATCAGAATCGCAGGCAGCTTTTCGATTCGATCCAAACGGCGCTGACTATGTAAATCTCGCTTTTGCCTATATCGAGCTGAACCGTTTGCAGGAGGCGCAGGCCGTCATTCAACAGGCGCAGTCGAAAAATCGCGATTCCGCGTTGCTTCACCTTGCAAGCTATTACATCGCCTTTCTGCAGAATGATTCGGCAAGCATGGCTCGCGAGGTCGCGTGGTCAAAAGGCAAGCGGGCCGAGCCCCTCTTCCTCGCAAATGAGTCGCGCACCGCTGCTTACTCAGGCCAGGAACGCAAAGCCATCGATCTGATGCAGCAAGCGATAAGCGCTGCAACTCAGGCAAATGACGGCAATGAAGTTATAGCCAACTACAACGTGGACGTCGCGCTAGGGGAAGCTCTCGTCGGCAACGGCACATTGGCGCGTCAGTATTCGTCAACCGCGCTCCAGCTCTCGACTGGCCGCGACGTTCAGTTCGTGGTTGCTTTCGCTTTGGCCCTCGTTGGTGATGCTCCAAAAGCTCAGGTTCTCGCCGACGATCTCGCAAAACGCTTCCCGCAAGACACCATCGCGCAGTACATAGACATCCCCGTGATCCGCGCGCAGCTCGCCTTGCTCCATGACGATTCCTCCAGAGCCATCGAACTCCTTGCGCCAAGCCGTCCCTATGATTTGGGCAGCGCTGATGGGTCCCTTTTCAACGTTTACGTGAGAGGGTTGGCATATCTCGCCGCCAAACAGGGAATCGCGGCCGCCGCCGAATTTCAAAAAATCATCGATCACAGTGGCATCGTTCTGACCGAGCCGATTGGTTCCCTCGCTCATCTCGGCCTCGCCCGTGCTTACGCTGTAGAGGCGGGTTTATCTCGCCACGGCGAAAATGGCGGCGCAAAGCCGTCAGTACAACCCGATGCGCTCGCCAACGCCCGCAAAGCCTATCAGGACTTCCTCGCCCTCTGGCAGCACGCCGACCCGGACGTCCCCATCCTCAAACAAGCCCAGTCCGAATACGCAAAACTTCATTAGGTCTTGGTTGACCCTTCCACCATTGCGTCCTAACATTTCCGGCCAATGGCCCCATCCCAACTTATTGGCCAAACCATCTCGCACTACCGCATCGTCGAGAAAATCGGCGGCGGCGGAATGGGCGTCGTTTACAAGGCAGAGGACACCGAGCTTGGCCGTTTTGTTGCGCTGAAGTTCCTGCCTCCAGAACTAGCGAATGACCAGCATGCTTTGGAGCGTTTCCGTCGCGAGGCGCGCGCCGCTTCCGCTTTGAACCATCCCAACATTTGCACGATCTACGAAATCGGCAAGCACGATGACCAGTCCTTCATTGCCATGGAGTACCTCGAAGGCCAGACACTAAGGCAGCGCATCGCCGGCAAGCCGTTGCCGCTGGAGCAAGTGCTGGAGCTGGGAAGTGAAATTACCGACGCGCTCGGTGCGGCGCACAGCAAAGGCATCATCCATCGCGACATCAAGCCCGCCAACATCTTCGTCACCGCGCGCGGCCTCGCCAAAGTTTTGGATTTTGGTCTCGCGAAGCTCACATCGGCGGCCACTGGCGCGAATCTCTCTGTGGCGCCTACGGTCAGCGAGCTAGAACACCTCACGCGATTTGGCCTTGCGATAGGCACTCCCGCTTATATGTCACCGGAACAGGTGCGCGGCGAAGAGTTGGACGCATGTACAGACTTGTTCTCCTTGGGTGCGGTGCTCTACGAAATGACGACAGGCACGATGCCCTTCCGAGGCGACACCACCGGCGTCATCGCGAACGCGATTCTCGGACGAGCGCCTGTGCCGCCAGTGCGGTTGAATCCCGATGTTCCAGCAAAGCTCGAAGAAATCATCACCAAGGCCCTCGAGAAAAACCGCAAGCTGCGCTACCAAAGCGCCGCCGACATTAGCACCGACCTTCGCCGCCTCAAACGCGATTCCGGCGTCCCGCTCGCCTTCGTGGGACGTGAGACTGATTCCAGCGCCGCGGCAGCAACCACTTCCGCGGTGGCCGCGACGAAGCGCTACGCCTGGTTGCCATGGAGTCTGGCGGCCTTGCTGGTAGCTGGACTCGTTGCTTGGATCGTCATCAATCGCACCGGCTCGGTTATCGGGAACCCCCTTGCCAACGCGCAGTTCACGCGCCTCACCAATTTCGAGGGAGTCAAAAGCGACCCTGCCATCTCGCCGGACGGCAAGTTCGTCGCATTTATTTCCAACCGGAGCGGCCCATTCGACATCTGGGTGATTCAATCCAACGGAAATGGGCTCGCTAACCTCACCCAAGGTCGCATCGGGGATGCGCGTGGGCCGCTGCGAGCGGTCGGATTCTCATGGGACGGCCTAGAAGTGTGGAGCGCAGGAACAGAAGGCAAGAGGCTCATGTTATGGCCATTGATGGGTGGGCCGCCGCACAGTTTCCCAGATGAAACTGCCGCCGAGGTCGCCTGGTCGCCCGATGGCACCCGACTGGTCTACCATACGTGGCAAGCGGGCGACGCTACATTTGTGGCGGATTCCAACGGCACGAATCAGCGCCGGATCGTGTACAACGCGCCTGGAATACACAACCACTATCCGGCCTGGTCAAAGGATGGGCGCTGGATATATTTTGTGCGGGGCAGGCCAGCCACGCGAGAGATGGATCTGTGGCGCACTTCACCCGACGGGGGAAAACCCGAACAACTCACACATCTCAACACGGATATCGCGTATCCGACGCCAATCAACCAGCGGACGGTCCTCTTCGTTGCCCACAACAAAGACGGCGCTGGCCCGTGGTTGTGGGCGTTCGACGCGAAAACCCGGATCTCAGACCGCGTGAGTTCGGGTTTGGAAGAATACACTGCTCTAGCAGCGACTGCGGATGGCCGGCGTCTCGCCGCGAGTGTCGTGAACGCTCAGATCAACTTATGGAGTATTCCGATCACCAGCCACCTTGTCCAAGAGCAGGACGTCCAGCCATTCCAACTGCCCACGACGCGCTCCCAAGCGCCGCGATTCGGGGGTGGATCGTTGTACTACCTGTCTTCGCGAGACGGAGTTGACGGACTGTGGCGATATCGCGATGGCACAGTGCTGGAAATCTGGAAGGGTTCCGAAGGTGCGCTCCAGTCGCCCGCGGCGATCTCGGCGGACGGAACGAGCGTCGCGTTTGCACTGCAACGAGACGACAAACAGCAGTTGCACATTATGACCGCGGATGGAACACAGCTTCACCCCCTTTCGGCCGACGTCGACGTTCGGGGCACGGCTTCATGGTCTCCCGACGGCAAATGGATTGTCACGGCGGGCAGCGATCGCAATGGACAGGGCTTGTTCAAACTGCCTGTTGACGGCGGCTCTCCCCTTCGGATTGCAACCGGATCCTTCCTGGATCCGGTGTGGTCTCCACGCGGGGACCTCATCGTATATTGCGGACCGCAGGTGTTCACGCTTACGCCGCTCTTAGCAATACACCCCGATGGTACGACTGTGAAGATGCCGGACATCAAAGTGCAGCGCGAAGGTGAGCGCGCACGGTTCCTGCCCGATGGCAGCGGCCTGGTTTACATGCTCGGAAACACCCTGGACGAGCAGGATTTCTGGCTGCTTGATCTCACCACCATGCGCTCGCGGCGCTTGACTCAGCTGAGCAGTTCTGCGGTAATGCGGACCTTCGACATTACTCCCGATGGCAGCCGGATTGTGTTTGACCGATTAAAAGAAGACTCGGACATACTGCTCATTGATCTTGCACCCAACCAAGCTCGGCCTTAGTCTCTCGAATATAACCCTGACGACAGCGGGAGAATTTCATCATGCCAAAACGCAAATCGACCGGAGTCGCTGAATACATCGCGAAATGCCCAAAAGAGGCGCAAGCAAGCTTGGCAAAGGTCAGGGCTGCCATTCGCCAGGCCGCGCCCGGCGCCACCGAACGCACGGATTATTTCAACTGGCCGGGCTATTCCTATCCAGGATACGACTACGATGGATTCTTCGTTTGGTTCAGCTTCAAAAAATCAGAC
>JASHYE010000030.1 GCA_030043155.1 Candidatus Acidiferrales bacterium
GCTGGATCCGCATCCAGCGTCAGCGCCTGTTTGTAATAGTTGATGGCCTGCTGCGCATCTTCGGATTTGCCGGAAGATTCGAATTGTTTTTCCGCCAGCGTGCCGAGCATAAAATCGCTATACGCCTGGCCGCGCTTGGCTTGATCCTGCTGCGAATAAGGCGAAGAGCTATCGGGAGACTTTGTTGCATTCGGCGCTGGCGTGACGCTCTGTGCCGCAGCGCCGCTCGCGCATAGCGCAACAGTGAGAATTGTTCCCGCAAGATGGCTTTTCATGCGTGCTCCCGTTTCCTCTCATTATTGTACACGCATTGAGAGGGGTCAAAGGCTCCCGGCCCGCGATTTCCTCACGCTCAATCTGTTCGATGCGTGCGCGGGCGCGCGCGGTTAATGGCGAAAATGCCTGACGCCGGTGAATACCATAGCCAACCCAAGACGATCCGCCGCGGCGATCACTTCGTTATCTCGCACCGATCCGCCCGGCTGAATCACCGCCGCAGCTCCGGCTTTTGCCGCTTCCTCCACACCATCGGGAAAAGGAAAAAACGCATCCGACGCCACTACGCTGCCCTTCAAAGGCATTTGCGCCTTCATTACCGCCAATTTCACCGAATCGACGCGCGACATTTGTCCCGCGCCAATTCCCAGCGCCTGCCCTTCGCGCGCAAAGACAATCGCGTTGGACTTCACGTGTTTACAGACAATCCATCCAAAAGCCATCGCGCGCCGCTCGGCCTCCGTAGGCTGCCGCCCGGTCACCGTCTTCCATTCCGATTCCGCCACAGAGCGATGGTCCGGCTCCTGAACAAGCATTGCGCCAGCGATGCGCTTCAGTTCCAATTCTTCGCTCGGCGCAGCGGACGGTATTTCCAGCAAGCGCAAATTCTTTTTTGACGAAAGCTTTTCCAGCGCTGCTTTCTCGTATCCCGGCGCCGCGATGCATTCCACGAAAAGCTTTTCCAGCTCTGCCGCGGTTTCGGCGTCCACGCGGCGATTCAGCGCGATCACTCCGCCGAATGCAGAAACCGGATCGCACGCCAGCGCCTGCCGGTAGGCTTCCGCCAATGAAGCGTTTTCCGCCGCCCCGCATGGATTGTTGTGCTTGATAATCGCCACGGCGGGCGAGGAAAATTCGCACGCCAGCGACCACGCGGAATCCAGATCCACCAGATTGTTGTAAGAAAGCTCCTTGCCCTGCAGTTGGCTTGCAGCAGCAAAGCCCTCGCGCATCCGGCCCGCAGGACGATACAGCGCCGCTTGCTGGTGCGGATTCTCGCCGTAACGCATGGCCTGCTGGCGTTCGAAATCGAAATACAGCCGAACCGGCAGCATTTCGCCTTTTGCCGCAAGCCGCAGATGACTCGCCGGATCACCTTCAGCCGACAGCCGCTCCAGTTCGGTGGTTATCATGCCGTCATACCGCGCCGTCAGCGCAAACGCTTTGCGCGCCAGCTCCAACCGCGTTTCCAAACGAATGTCCCGCGCCTTCACAAGCTCGGCGAGCACGCCGGCATAGTCGCCGGGGTCCGTCACCACAGCCACGCTCTCGAAATTCTTTGCCGCTGACCGGATCATCGTCGGCCCGCCAATATCGATATTCTCGATCAGCTCCTCCGCGCTCACTCCCGGCTTGCTCGCCGTCGCTGCAAAGGGGTACAGGTTCACCACCACCATGTCGATCGGCGCAATGCCGTGCGCCGCTGTCTGCTTGCGATCCTCGGCGTTGCCGCGTCGGAACAGAATTCCGCCGTGCACTTTGGGATGAAGCGTCTTGACGCGCCCGCCCAGCATCTCCGGCGAGCCAGTCAAATCGGCCACGTCTCGCACCGCGATGCCCGCGTCGCGCAAAAAACGCGCCGTGCCTCCCGTGGAAACGATTTCGACGCCCATCTTGGAAAGCTCCGCTGCAAACTTGTCGAGCCCCGTTTTGTCGTAAACACTGATCAGTGCGCGTTCAACCGCCACAGCCACCTCCATTCAAAAAAGGGCATTCCAGTTTATTCGCTCGCGCCAGAATCGAAAAGCAAAGAATCAAGGGGCAAACGCGCGGGGGATCAACGTCGCTTCCTCGCCGGTACGTCAGGACGGGGAGCGTTGTTCGCGCGTTGAAAAAACTCAAGTATCGCGTCCACCTGCTTTTCGCTGTAGGAATTCAGCAGCTGTGCCATTCCTTTGTTGATGGAACGGTAGAATCTGCCCAAGCTCCGCAGCCTGGCGGGCACCGCTCCCACGAGGTAACTCCGGCGGTCTTCACTGCTTCTCTCGCGGCGAATGTAGCCCGCGCGCTCCAGCCGGTCGAGCGCCAGCGTGACTCCGCCAGTCGTCAAAGTCGTTAGTATCGCCAGCTCTCCCGGCGTTGCCTGTCCGCGCAGTTCCAGCAGATTCAATACCTGATAGTCTGTGGAGTTGAGCCCGATCTTGTCTGCGACTTGCTGGTTGAAGAGCACCGCGTTAGCGATAAAGCGGCGAATTTCCCGGTTCATCGACTCAAGCTGCTGAGCGCGCTTGCCGTTTGACATTCAACCTCCTTTTATCTTATTCTGTGAGTATCTTATATTGTGAGGAAAATAGAATGCAAGCCAAAGCATACAAAGGGATGGGCATGGAGGGTTCGATAGCGAATTGGTACGCGAAAACCACGCGCAAAGACCTCGACGAATTCAAGAACCTAGCGCGTCAAGTGTCTTCACGTCTTCCAGCTGACGGCAAGATTCTGGAGGTCGCCCCCGGACCAGGGTACCTGGCCATCGAACTCGCCAAGTTCCGCTACCGGGTCACTGGCCTCGACATCAGCAAGACGTTTGTCGCCATTGCAACGAAAAATGCTGAAGCCGAGGGCGTCCGCGTGGATTTTCGCGAAGGCGACGCGGCGCACATGCCGTTTGAAGCAAACACGTTCGATCAAATCGTTTGCCGCGCTGCCTTCAAGAATTTTACTGAGCCAATTGTCGCGTTGCAGGAGATGCACCGCGTTCTTCGCCCAGGTGGGCAAGCCCTCATCATTGACCTGAACAAGGATACTTCTCCAGAGGCCATTGACCAGTATATCCAGAAGTCCGATCGCGGCACCGTCAATTCGTTCATCATTAAATGGACTTTCCGGCTGATGCTTCTGAAACGGGCATACACGAAGGCGGACTTCGAGCGCTTTATCGCTCAGAGCGGTTTCCCAGCTTACGATATTGAACAGAAGGATCTAGGACTTGAAATCATGCTTACGAAGTAACGGCATTGACGGCAAGGATTAGTTGTCCGAGTAGTAGCCTTCGCGCACCTGCACGATCAGGTCTTTCTTTTTCGTGGTGAGAGCAATGGTGTGAAAGCCCGGTCCCGTATTGGAATGATCCGGTGTGTAGCCGATCGCGTATTGATTTCTCAGCTCTCCTTCAATTTGAGTGAAGGCTTGATCAACCGTCAGCTTCTTCGAAATTTCAAATAGCTCCCCGCCAGTTTCATTCGAAATCCGCTTCAGGATGTCTTTTCCGTTCGTGCGCGATTCCTGCGGGTAGCGGCTCCCTCCTCGTCCGCCTCCGCCGCCGGGCCATCCGCCGCCTCCGCCCGGCCACCCTATGCCTCCACCACGGCCGCCCCACCCTCCGTGGTGGCCGAAAGGGTTATCGTTTGATTCGTGGCCCGCGAAGTAAATGCAGTACACGGCTGTGTCCGCGCGTTGCGCTGCTTCAATCGCGCTCAGGAGAGTCTCCTTGCTGCCGCGATCCACTCCATCCGACAAAACAAAAATAGCCTTGCGGCCTTGCTGCTTCTTCATTTCGTCGTTGGATGCAAGGTAGATCGCATCGTATAGCAGTGTCCCGCCGCCGCTGTGCGTCTGATCCCGGCCGCCGCTACTCGAGCCATTCTGATCCGGATCGGTTGTGCCGCCGCCATCATTGCCACTGCCTGTGCCGCCATCACCGCTGTCAGTCCCATTGCTGAACTGCGGTTGCGGCGTCTGCAACTGTTGAAGCGCTGCATTGAGTTTCGGACGCGATGCCGTCAAATCCTGCAGCAGCTCAACTTGATGATCGAAGTGAATGACGAACGCCTCATCCTTGTCGTGCAGCATCTGGTCCAGAAATTTGTAGCTGGCATCCCGCTCGTCATCGAGAACATTACGCTGGCTCAGGCTCGTATCAACAAGCAAGCCCAGTGTCAGCGGAACATCGCTCTGTACCATGAAATGCGTGATATTTTCCGGATGGCCATCCTCTTCGAGCGTGAAGTCCTGCGCGCTCAGCCCAGGAACATTTTTCCCTTTCTTGTCGCGCACGTCGACATACAAATACACAAGTTTCGCTTCAACCTTTATCTTCGGCGTGGCTTGCGCCTGCGGGGGCGGGGCAACTTTCAGCGACGGAGGAGTGATTGGGCCTACTGTGGATTG
>JASHYE010000260.1 GCA_030043155.1 Candidatus Acidiferrales bacterium
AATGCCCTGTTTTTCGAGCGCCTTGTAAACCGAAATCACTTTGCGCTTACTGCCAATCATTCCGATGTAGCGCGCGCTGGTGCCGATAGCCCATTCGAGCACGCGCATGTCGTCCTTATGCCCGCGCGTCACAATCACCAGATACGAAGAGGCGTTTGGCTTCACTTTTTCGAAAGCTTCCTCGTAGCTCGCGCAAATCTCATCCGCCATGGGAAACCGTTCCGCATTTGCAAAACTCGCGCGGTCGTCAATCACGCTGATCGAAAATCCCGCCAAATTCGCGACGCGCGCTAGCGCCGTCGATACGTGCCCGCCGCCGAACAAATACAGCCGCGGCTGGGGCAGAATCGGCTCGACAAAAATTTCCAGCGTGCCTCCGCAAATCAGCCCCGCGTCGTAAGCCGCTTCATTATTCAGGCTGAACGTCATCTTGCGCGGCATTTCTTCGCGAATCACTTCCTTCGCCGCTGCCCACACTTCCGCCTCGACGCATCCGCCCCCCACAGTGCCCGCAATGGAGCCGTCGTCGCGCACCAGCATCCGCGAGCTTTCGTAGCTCGGAATCGACCCGTTGGTGTGGACGATCGTAGCGAGCGCCCCGCGCTGCCCCGCGCGCCGCATCCGCACGATTTCTTCGAACAGGTCCATGTCTTTTCCGGCGCATTCAGGTTACGGCGCGCTTTCCTCAGTGTCAATCGCCCGGCTCGCCAAACAAACAGCATGATACGATTACGGAATCCTTGGAGGGATAGAATGAAAGCTGTGGTTTTCAGGCAGCACGGCGGGCCGGAAGTGCTCACGTACACGGACGTGCCCGACCCGAAACCGCGCGCCGATGAAGTGCTGGTGCGCGTGCGCGCGTGCGCGCTCAATCATCTCGATCTATGGATTCGCAAAGGCATTCCCGGCATTCAAATTCCGATGCCGCATGGCATTGGTCACATTAATGGCAGTGACATCGCCGGCGAAATCGCCGCCACGGGCGAACTCGTCTCCGGCATTCCCCTCGGCCAGAAAATTCTGCTCCAGCCCGGCATCGGCTGCGGACGCTGCGTCGCGTGCCTTGCGGGAAATGACAATTTATGCCGCAACTACACGCTGCTCGGCTATCTGGTCAACGGAGGCTACGCGGAATACGTCTGCGCGCCCGCGCGCAACGTTGTCCCGATGCCCGATGGACTTTCCTTTGAAGAAGGCGCGGCGATTCCGCTGGTTTTCATCACCGCGTGGCACATGCTCGTCACGCGCGCCAAACTTCAGCCCGGCGAAGACGTTCTGATTTTAGGAGGAGGCAGCGGCGTGGGCAGCGCGGGAATTCAAATCGCGAAAGTTCTCGGCGCGCGCGTGATCACCACTGTGGGCAGCGACGAAAAAGCGGAAAAGACTCGCGCGCTCGGCGCCGATGAAGTCATCGTGCACACGCGCCAGCAAATCAGCGCCGAAGTGAGGCGCATCACCAACAAGCGCGGCGTGGACGTGGTCTTCGAGCACGTCGGCGAAGCCACTTGGCCGCAAAGCGTGGCGTCACTCGCCGTGAATGGACGGCTCGTCACGTGCGGCGCCACTACCGGCTACGACGCGAAAATCGATCTGCGCTTCCTCTTCAGCCGGCACTTGTCGCTGCTCGGCTCGTACATGGGCAGCAAAGCGGAGCTTTTCCCCGTGCTTGATCTTGTCGCGCGCAAACAGATCCATCCCGTGCTCGATAAGGTGTTCCCTCTCGCCGAAGCTGCCGAAGCGCATCGGCGCCTGGAGCAGCGCGAGCAGTTTGGAAAAATTGTGCTTAAAGTCTGACAATCTCACGACACGCTAGGATTGGCCCACCCTTCGCGGCTTCTTCAGCTTGGGCTGCTTCCCGCAGCCCGGACGCGAAGGATGGGACACTCGCAACAGCAGATTCCTCACCGCCATTCGCGAAAGGTGCGACTGGGTTCGGGATGACAGTAAAGGCGACAGCAGACTCCTCACACGGCGACTTCTCTCAGGTTGGCTGCTTGCCGCAGCCGGGCGGCTGGTTGGGAATGACAATCTTACGAGACATCAGGAAGGGCACCAGACCGCCAGGGCGACTCTCTGAGCCGCGTTTTCACGCTTGCTCGTCATTCGTCACTAGCCACTCGTCACTGTTTTTATCTAGTGCGGCACGCTCGAATATTTCGAGTAGTCTGGATATGCCGGAATCTTGGGAACGACCGGCGGATTCTTTTTCAGTTCGTCCATAACGAGTTGCACAGCCTTTTCGAGCTGCGCGTCATGGCCTTCGCGCCACGCGTGGGGATCGAAATCAACGTCGTAGTCGGGCTGCACGCCGTGATTTTCGACGTCCCATGTTCCCTGCGGGGTGAAAAAGGCGAAGCGCGGCGAGGTAACGAAACCGCCATCCATGAGCGCCGGATACCCGCCAATTCCCACCAGGCCGCCCCATGTCCGCGTCCCGACCAGAGGGCCAAGCCCCACGTGGCGGAAATACCACGGCATCGCGTCACCGCCGGATCCTGAAAATTCATTGGTGATCATGGCCTTGGGGCCGAACATACCCAACGGCGTGGTGGAAACGCCACCGTCCCTCGGAGTCCAGTAGCTCCAC
>JASHYE010000261.1 GCA_030043155.1 Candidatus Acidiferrales bacterium
TGGAGTGAAGGTTTTCTCAGAAAATATTCTGACGCGCGAGCGTCTGCACACATCGAGTGCGTATCTGACTTATGTGGCTGTGGACGAGGATATGCAGCGGCATTCGATTCCGCCGCTGATTCTGGAAACGGAAGAAGATCGGCGGCGTTGGAATGAAGCAGGCGAGCGGCGAAAGATCAGGCTTGCGCACCGTTACAAAAAACCTTCTCGTTCGGAATAGTCAGTTGGCAGCCGACTCGGCTTTTGCGCTGGCCGCGAGATAATCGCGAACGCTTTCTGCGGTTTGAAATGCTTGTGAAACGCAGCTTCCGATGGACGGACCGTCCAGGTAATTTCCGGCAACAAAAATTCCGTGAAGCGTAGCGAGATTTTCGCGAATCGCAGCGACTTTTTGTGCGTGGCCCAGATTGTATTGCGGCAGTGCGCGCGTGTGCCGCCAAATGCGTTCTGCGATGGGTGGGGCGCTGATCTTGAGCAGACCTGCAATCTCACTGTGCACCAGACTTGAAATGTCACTGTCGCTGCGATCCAGAATGTGCGGATCAGAAGCGCCGCCGATGAAGCTTGTCATCAAAACTGTGCCGCTTGGGCAGCGGTTGGCGAAAAGCGAAGAATTCCAGATGACGCCGAGAGTCCGCAGTTTTTCGGTTCGCGGAATGAGGAAGCCG
Source organism: Candidatus Acidiferrales bacterium (assembly GCA_030043155.1). The sequence goes on from JASHYE010000261.1 coordinate 669, forward strand.
AATCCATTGAGCGCGTGGCCAACGTGCTCGCGATGGTATCCATGGTTGACAACTGCGACAGGTGCATAGGGAATTGACGCGAGGGCCAGCGCGATCTTTTCCGATACGCCCTTCAGAATCTTGGACGTTGCGTACGCTGGAGTTGCGAAGACGATTGCGCTGGCAGTTAGAGCCTCAGTTTGGAAGCCTTCAGACCAAGAAATTCTCCACAGATTCGAGCCGCCGGATTCAATCGAATTCACCGTCACGCCGGTTGCGATTTCGGGCTGAAGCTTGCGCGCCATTGCATCCAAGAGAGTGCTCATTCCGCTGCGGAACGACGCCATTGTGGGACGGACACGCTCGCCGTTTCCGCGCGACTTCATCGCGCCGCGAATCACGCTTCCGTATTCTGACTCCCACAGCGCCAGCGACGGAAAAGCGCTGCGCAGGCTGAGTTTTTCGGGATCGCCGGCGAATATGCCGGAGACAAACGGGCCAGCGAGGTATTCGAGAATTTCCGTTCCAAATTTTCTGCGCACGAAATCCGCGAATGATTCATCGTCTGTGCGCGGCTGCGAACGCCGAAAAGGCTCGCTGATGACGCGCAGCTTTGAACCGGCGCTCAGGAGCGGAGAAGTGAGAAGCGAAGGAGGAGACATCGGAGCGGGCCGCAGCTTGCCCCGGCGCAGAATGTAGCGAGGCAAGCTGGGATTTGCTTCCACGAGTTGCGATTCGCATTCTGCAGCCCGAATGAGAGTGCGAAGATGAGCGGTCAACTGGAAACTCTGGGGCCCGCTCTCGAAAAGGAAACCATTTTCACGTGCGGTGCAGACCAAGCCGCCAGCGTGATCGGCAGCCTCCAGAACGCGAATACTGACGCCAAGCTCACGAAGACGCATGGCGCAAGCGAGGCCTGAAATTCCCGCCCCAACGACGATGACTTGCGGTTGGCTCATCCGCACACGCGGTACATCAGAGTGTCTTGGAGAAAAGAGGATGCGCGTCCATCGCCTGTTCCCGAAGATAACGGTCAAATGGCATGGCGAGGTTACGGATGAAAATTCGGCCGAGCGGGGTCACGCGGATTTCGTTCGATGAAAGCTCGACGAGGCCGTCATGCTGCATAGCGGTGAGCTGGGCGATCTCGTTCGAGAAATAATCATCGAACCGCAGCTGAAATTCATTCTCGATTTCCTGCTTCAGGATGACGGCGTGGCACAGCAGGCGCGTAATCACAGCGCGCCGGATAAGATCGTCCTGATTCAAACGATAGCCGCGCATGGTTGCGGCTCCGTGAGCGTCAACGGCCGATTGATATTCTGCGATCGCGCGGTGATTCTGCGAGTACGCCGCGCCAATGCTGCTGATTGCGCTGACGCCCATGCCGTACAGATCCGCACCAGCCTTTGTCGTATAGCCCTGAAAATTGCGATGAAGGGTGCGCTCGCGCTGCGCCAGAGCGAGCTCATCGGCCGGCTTCGCGAAATGATCCATACCAATGTAAAGGTAGCCCGCGTCGGTGAACTTCCGAATTCCGGCCTTGAAAATCTGAAACTTCTCCATGCCTTCCGGTAGGTGCCCTTGAAATGCGCCTTGCTGCTTCCGTAGCCAGGGAACATGTGCGTAACTGAACATGGCGATGCGGTCAGGAGCAAGCTGCAGGATTTTGTCCGCTGTGTCCGAGAAAGATGACGCGGTCTGGTAAGGCAGGCCGTAAATCAGATCAACATTGATGCTCTCAAATCCCAGCGAACGAGCGCAGGCGATCAGATCGCGCGTCATTTCAAATGGTTGCACGCGGTGAATGGTTTGCTGAACAAGAGCGGTGAAGTCCTGAATACCCATGCTCAGGCGGTTGAAGCCAAGCTTGCGCAGAACTTGCAAGTGTTCCTGCGATGTCACGCGCGGGTCGACTTCGATCCCGACTTCCGCACCGTGCGCGAAGGAGAATCGCTCGCGCGTGAATCCGAACAGCTCCTCAAGTTGATTGGGGCTTAGATAAGTCGGCGTTCCGCCGCCCCAGTGAAACTGCACAACTTCGCGGCGCTTGGAAACGGAGCGGCTGAGATGATTGATTTCGTCTTTGAGCGACTGCAAATAGGGAATGGCTGCGCTCTTGTCTTTCTGAATGACTACGTTGCACGCGCAGAAAAGGCAAAGGCTCTCGCAAAATGGCAAGTGCATGTACAGCGAGACAGGGGTGTTGGCGGCGTCAGCAGCTCCATAGAACTTTTCGAGGTCGGTGTGCCGGAATTCGTCATTCCATACGGGTGCGGTTGGGTAACTGGTATAGCGCGGGCCCGGGCGATTGTACTTGGCGAGGAACTCCTCGGTGACCTCAAGGTCGGGAACTTGGCTGGCTATGTCGGTCATTTTTTCCATCGCCCTGAATTCATTCGGCATGTTGAGCTGTGAATTTCGGCCCTATCTGCGAAAATTCGCGCGCTGTTCGCACAAAAGCCTGCGCGTTCTCGACGGGAGTCGCGGGCAAAATTCCATGGCCGAGATTCAGGATGTGACCAACGCCGCGCGTTTTGGAAATAGCTTCGCGAACCGCGAAGCGGATATTCTCCTCCGAACTCAGCAGCATAGCGGGATCAATATTGCCCTGCAGCGCGATTCGCGCGCCAATTTTCATTCGAGCTTGTGCGAGATCAGTTCGCCAGTCGACGCTGAGCACGTTCGCGCCAGTGCGCGCCATCGCCGGCATCAAATGGGCGCCGTTTTTTGCGTAGAGAATTACCGGCGCATCTCCGGCATTGATTTCGGCGATCATTTTTTGCGTCGCGCGCAGTTCAAAGACCTCATAATCGTGCGCCGAGAGCTCGCCGGCCCAAGTGTCGAAAATCTGCACTGCGGCAGCGCCGGCCTCAAGCTGCATTTTCAAGTAGCGCGATGTGACGCGCGAAATCGTTTCCAGCAGGGCATGAAGCAGTGCAGGTTCCGAATACATCATGCGCTTGATCAGTGAAAGTTCGCCGCGCGTTTTGCCCTCAGCCAAGTAGCACGCGAGCGTCCAGGGCGCAGCCGCAAAGCCCAGCACCGGAACGTCTGGTCCAAGGGCACTCGTGATCGCGCGAATCGCGTCGCCTACGAATTTCGTTTCGCGCGCGGGGTCGAAATTCTTAAGCTTTTCGACATCCTGAATGTTTCGAATTGCATTTCCCAACCGCGGTCCGTCATCGTTGATTTCGAGCGGCAAGCCCATCGCCTCGGCGACGATCAAAATATCCGAAAAAACAATCACCGCATCCACGTCCAGCGTCTCGTAAGGCTCAAGGGAGACTTGCGCGGCGAGCTCTGGATTCTTGGCGATTTCCAAAAACGAAAACCGCTCGCGCGCTCGCCGATAGCCGGGAAGATAACGGCCAGCCTGACGCATGATCCATACGGGCACGCGCTGTGGCTCCCCGCCGCGCGCCGCGCACAGAAACAGCTCTTTTTTCGTTGAACCCTTATCCATGGAAGGCATAATCGCGGTTTCCACTCCATTTTATCAGAAGCGATTCTACCCTGCATGTTGACGAGGCCAGGGGCCCGTTTGTGGACGCTCTTAAGTTGTCGCGATGGGTAATCGGCGCTAAGATTGCGAGATGCCCGCAAGCTTTCCGCTCATTGTGTGCGGCTGAACCCGCTGCTTTGCCGGGCCGCTTTGCTATGACCTATTCGATTGGAATGGATATTGCGGCACTTGCCCTTTATGCCGCGAGCTTCGCCGGATATGTTCTGCACCTGTATCGCGGCGGGCGTTGGAGTGGGCGAATCG